>JBJTPA010000212.1:0-19270 GCA_046074885.1 Planctomycetaceae bacterium | reverse complement strand
TCCTGGTACAGCGAGGCGAGGCGACCTTGGATCGCATCCGCGTCACCGCCCAACACGGAGAACCGGTGTTCGTCGATCACCGTTCCGTCGTAGAGGATGTGGAAGAGCTGATCTCCCGACTTCGAACGTCCCACCTCGGCGACCAGGATCCAGCGCCGCGTGGGCTGCCTGCTACGCGATCGTCACGGTCACGGCCGCCGCCGGCGGGCGCGGACCGGCGGTCGCCCGGCTGTTCACGGAGACCACGCTACTGTCGTTCGGCGGGGCCTACGCGGTCGTGCCCTGGGCGCTCGACGAGTCGGTGCTGCGGGGCTGGCTCGAGCCGGGCGAGCGGTTCGCGGCGCTCGCGATGGGGGAGGCAACGCCGGGGCCGCTGATCCTCGTCGTCACGTTCATCGGCTTCCTCGCCGGATGGAAGGGCGCCCCTGCCGCTGCGGCGGCGAGCGGCCTCTCCGGCGCGGCCACGGCCACCGTCTTCGCCTTCCTGCCGTCGTTCGCGCTGGTGCTGGCCCTGGCCCCGGCCGTGCGGTCGATCCGGGCGGGCTCGGGCCTCGGCCGGGCGTTGCACGGCGTGGGCGCCGCGGTCGTGGCGGCCATCGGGATCCTGGCGGTGACGCTTGCCCGCGGCGCGTTCCTCGACGCGGGCCGGCTCGATCCGCTGTCCATGGCGGTCGCGGCGCTGGCGGCCGCGGCCCTCGGGCGGGCGAAGGTGCCGACCCCGCTGGTGGTGCTGGTGGCCGCGGGGGCCGGCATGCTGCGGTCGCTCGCCTGACTGTGGCGCGGGCTACACTTGCGGTCGGGAGTCGGTTCCAATCGACCCCGGACGGGTGGCAGAGCGGTTGAATGCACCGGTCTTGAAAACCGGCAGTCGCGAAAGCGGCTCGTGGGTTCGAATCCCACCCCGTCCGTGTTTCGACTCTTGCCGCATCCGGCACCTCGACGACGCACGGCCCCCGGTGCCCTGCCTCCCTTCAACGAGGCCGCATTCGGGGCGAGAATCCGGGTGCGTGACGCCGGTGTAGGTGTTCGTGGCGGAGAGGACCAGCGTGGCCGGGACGTTTGTTGTCAGGTCCGTGGAACCGCCCGACGCGCTCAGAGACGTCGTGGTGTCGGCGAAGAAGACGAGCGTGTTCGTTGAACGGGACACGAACTGGCCGCTCACCCCCCGGTCGCCGGCCGTGGTCCGGTCATCCGGCCCCGACGTCGCGCTCTGGGTCCAGGTGTGGTCCGCAGCGCGGCCGGAGCCCGCCATGGTGATCGCACGCGCGACGCCGATCGCGTGGGTGAAATCGCGTCGCCTGGCGGGAATGGCGGCCAGTCGGACGTCCCGGAAAGCACGGGGAGCAGCGGAACACCCTCCCTCGATCGGAAATTTTCCGAGGATTCAGCACGGACCTCACTGGCATCTTGATGTCGCTCGCCGACGCCGTCACTCGGCCTTCCCATCGACCTCTCCCCCCGGACGGGGCACGCCCGTGGTGTGTTCGATCCATGCTTTACGGCACGACGCGGATTCGTGGCCTAGAGTTGTCGGCCCGCGGGTGCCCCGGGGCGGAGACCAACTGCCCCGTGTTCGACCTGATCGCAGCCTGGTTCGCGGCGGGCCTGTTCGCCGCCGGCGTCTGGACCGTCGTTGATTCATTCGGCGGCGGCGCCGCCCGCCGGCGAAGGAACACTCCCACGGTCACGCGGGCACGACGCGGACCCCGTCCGACGCCCGTGTGACGAACATCATGGCGTCGATGCCGGTGGAGGCACGGTACGCCCGGCCGAGTGCGGTCACGACGTCGTCGGCCCGGTCGGCCGCCACCAGCGCCACCACGCAGCCGCCGAAGCCACCCCCCGTCATCCGACAGCCGTGTACGCCCGGCAGTGCGGCAGCCGCCTCGACGAGCAGGTCGAGTTCCCGGCACGAGACGTCGTAGTCGCGGGCCAGCGAGGCGTGGCTCTCGAGCATGAACCGCCCGGCACGCGGCCAGTCGCCGGCCGAGACCGCCGCCACGAAGCCGAGCGTCCGCTCGTTCTCGGAGACCACGTGCGCCGCCCGCCGGCGCTCGACGTCGGGCAGCCCGGCGCCATGGCAACGAGGGTCTTCGATCGTCATGTCGCGCAGCGACGCGACGCCGAGCAGCCGGGCCGCCGCCTCGCACTGAAGTCGCCGGGCGGCGTATTCCCCGTCCACGAGGCTGTGCTTCACGCCGCTGTTGGCGACGAGCACGCGGACGCCGCCGTCGCGGAACGGCACGTGCCGCACGGCGAGGCTGCGGCAATCGAGCAGGAGGGCGTGGCCGGCCGTGGCGAGCGTGACCGCGAACTGGTCCATGATCCCGCACGGGACGCCGGCGTACGCGTGCTCCGCGCGCTGGCAGAGCAGGGCCTTCTCGTGGGGCGGCAGGGCCCGGCCGCAGAGCGTCTCGACGGCGGTCGCGGTGGCCACCTCCAGGGCGGCGCTGCTGCTCAGGCCGGCGCCCGCGGGCAGGTCGCCCGACACCGACGCCTCGAAGCCCGGCACGTCCCACCCCAGTTCGCGGAAGCCCGCGATCACGCCCGCGGGGTAGGCCGTCCAGCCCTTCGCGCCGGGCACGAGCGGCCGGTCGATGTCGAGGCTCGCCGTCGCGGAGTCCCGCTCCGACCGCAGCACCACGAGCCGGTCCTCCCGGCGCCGCACCGCCAACCGCAGCCCGCGATCGATGGCCATCGGCAGCACGAGGCCGTCGTTGTAGTCGGTGTGCTCGCCGATCAGGTTGACCCGCCCCGGGGCCCAAACCTCGAATGCGGCTGCATCCCGCTCGCTCATAGGTTCGCGACCGCGCCGGGACTCCACCGGCGGTTCGCCGACGGCATCGTGTGCATGCGTCATACTGTTCAGCCTGCCGCGACAGACTCAATGTACGGGGATTGTGCGGCGGGACGCCAGCCTGAGGCCGGAACGGCCCGGCAGGCTCCATCGATCGCACGCCGGGAACGCGCCAGCATGGTCACGCGCGTGAACCGCCCGGGTCCTGCGGCTGGCGTTCCTGTGCCTGATGTACCTGTCGCAGGGTCTGCCGTTCGGCTTCGTCACCGTATCGCTGGCGGCCCACCTCGCGGCCCACGGCGCGACCACGGGGGCGATCGGCAGCCTGGTCCCGATGGACGTGCCGCCCTGGAGGTTCAAGTGGGCCGGGGGACCCCTCGTCGATCCCGGCCGCTGCCGCACGCTCGGCCACCGCCGGCCGTGGATCATGCTCGCGCGGGCCATGACGCGTACGCCGGCGCTGCGGGCCGCCGTCGGGGCGTTCGCCATGAAGGTCCTGCCGCAGACGCTGGCGGTCGTCATGACGGTGCACCTCATCGACGTCCGCGGCTGGTCGCAGGAGCGGTGCGCCACGGTGACCGGGGGCGTCGGCATCCTGCTGGGCTTCTGCGCCTCGATCGCCGCGGGCTTCGTGTCGAGCCGGCTGGGGCCGCGGCGGATGGCCTTCACGGCCAACGCGATCCCGGGCGCGGTGTGGATCGCGTTCGGACTCGCCGACCGGGCCTGGGACCGCACCGACGTCGTCTTCGGCTGGGTGGCGATGGACACGATCTGCCAGGCGGTCGCCACGGTCTCGCTGTTCGCCATCTTCATGCGGGTGGCCCCGCCGACTGCAATGTGCACCTTCACCCACCACGGGAAGGCCCGCAGCGCCGCCTCCGAGGTTTTCGCGTGGGAAGAATGATGGAATCGATGAACCGACTGTTGTGTCTGGTTGCCGCCTGCGCGGGCCTGCTCGCCGGCCTGTCGGCTCCCGCCCACGACGTCACTCGGGGTGCCACAAGGCGCGGATCCGCGTGATCAGCCCCGACCGGCAGACCCACCGGTTCATCACGAGCCCGGCGATGAAGCACGCGGCCGCGATCGTGGTCGTGGACGAGCCGCCGGTGCCCTGAGCCGGCCGGCGCCCGCGGGCCGCGGCGGCGGCGACGACCGTCGCCCCCTTGTGGACGAGCAGCCGCCTCCGAGCGCGGCCAGCTTCACGGATTGTAAGAGTCGCTTACAATCCGGCCGTAATCCGACCCAATCGATTGAGATGATGGGCACTGTGCGAAGCACCATCCCTGGCGATCGGGCGGCGGGGCGTCCACGCGGCGGCGCCGCGATGACGGCGCTCGGGAGCCCGCTCCCCGTACGGCTGCGCGTCATCGACTCGCACACGATCGGCGAGCCGACCCGCGTCGTCGTAGATCCCGCGCTCGCGGCGGCGCTCGGCCTCGGCGTCGGTACGGTCCGCGGCCGGCGAGATGCGTTCCGCGACCGGCACGACGCGGTCCGCCGCGCCCTCGTGGGCGATCCCCGCGGCGCCGACGCGATGGTGGGCGTGATCCTCGTGCCCCCGGCCGACCCGACGTGCCGCTTCGGCGCCTTCTACTTCAACCGCGTCGGCTACCTCGACATGTGCGGCCACGCCACGATCGGCCTTGCCGTGACCCTCGGGGCGACCAACGCGATCATGCCCGGCGCGTTCCGCGTCGAGACTCCCGCCGGCGTCGTGGGCGTCCACTGGCACGGCGGCGGCGAGGCGTCGTTCGACAACGTCCCGCCGCGGCGGATCCTCCGCGGCCTCGAGGTGACGGCCACCGACGGTACGCGTGTGACCGGCGACGTTGCCGCCTGCGGGCTCTGGTTCTTCATCTGCCGCGACCACGGCCTGCCCGTGACGGCCGCGGAGATCCCGCGACTCTCCGACCGCGCCTGGGCGATCCGCCGGGCGCTCGAGGCCCGCGGGATCACGGGCGACCGTGGCGAGGTGATCGACCACATCGTGCTCCTCGGTCCGCCCGCCGATCCCGCCAATCACGGCAGGGCGTTCGTGCTCTGCCCTGACGGGGCCTTCGATCGCTCACCGTGCGGCACGGGCACGAGCGCGCTCGTCGGCAATCTCCACGAGGACGGCCTGCTCGCCGAGAACGCGACCTGGCGACAGGAGAGCGTGCTCGGCGGCGTGTACGAGGCGAGCGTCCGCCGCGCGGGGGACGTGCTCGTGCCCACCGTGAGGGGCCGCGCCTGGATCACCGCCGACAGCGAACTGCGTTTCGACCTGGACGACCCCTACCGCACGGGACTCGAACGATGACGACGACGAGCCAGCCGGTGCTCATTGCCGGCACGTGGCGGCCCGCCCGGGCCTCCGGCACCTACCGCGCCTGCGAGCCCGCGACCGGCGTGACGCGGGACGCCGTCTGGCCCGTGAGCGACTGGGCCGACCTCGACGAGGCGCTTGATGCGGCGACGGCCGCCGCCGCCGAGCTCGCCCGGCTGCCGGGCGCCGCGATCGCCGCGTTTCTCGAGCGCTACGCCGCGCGGCTGGAGGCCCGCGGCGCCGACCTGGTCGCCACGGCCCTCGCGGAGACGGCGCTCGCCGCGAAGCCCAGGCTGGCCGACGTCGAACTGCCTCGCATGCTCGACCAGCTCAGGCAGGCGGCCGCCGCGGCCCGCGAGGGGACGTGGCGGATGGCGATGATCGACACCGCGCGGAACATCCGCTCGGCCGCGTTCGGGCTCGGGCCCGTGGTCGTGTTTCCGCCCAACAACTTCCCGTTCGCGTTCGGGGCGGTCACCGGCGGCGATTTCGCCGCGGCGATCGCCGGCGGCAACCCGGTGATCGCCAAGTCGCATCGCAGCCATCCGTCGGTGTCGATGATGGCCGCCGGCGAGGCGGTCGAGGCGCTCCGCGAGACGGGCCTGCCGGCCGCCACGGTGCAGCTCGTCCACGCGGTCGCCGACGGCAAGCGGCTCGTGGCCGACCCGCGTGTCGGCGGCACCGGCTTCACGGGCAGCGAGGCCGCCGGCCGGCAGCTCTTCGCGGCGGCGGCCGCCGCGGGCCGCGTGATCTGGGTGGAGATGGGCGCGATCAACCCCGTGGTGCTCCTGCCCGGCGCCCTCGCCGAGCGCGGCGCGGAGATCGCCGCCGAACTGACGACGAGCATCACCGGGTCCGCGGGGCAGATGTGCACGAAGCCGGGCCTCGTGTTCTACGTGGGCGACGCCGCGGGCGACGCGTTCGTGGCGGCGGCGGCGGCGAAGTTTTCCGCGATCGCGCCGCAGGTGCTGCTCGGGCCCTCGGGCCGGGACGGCCTGGCGGCGGCGATCGGCGGCCTCGTGGCCGCCGGGGCCCGCGTCGTCACCGGCGGCCGCCCGGGCCCGGGTCCGTGCGGCCACGAGCCGACGCTGCTCGAGGTGACCGCTGCGGAACTCGTGGCGCGGCCGGGATCGTTCGTCGTCGAGGCCTTCGGCAACTCGACGCTGCTGGTGCGCTGCGGGTCGGTCGCCGAACTGCGGCGGGCGCTGGCCTGCGCGAAGGGATCGCTGGGCGCGAGCCTCTACGCCGCGAAGGACGGCCGCGACGACCCCGAAGTGCCGGCGTTCGTGGAGGCGCTCGTGGAGAAGTCGGGCCGCGTCATCGAGAACCGCATGCCGACTGGCCTGGCCGTGACGGCGCCGATGCAGCACGGCGGGCCGTGGCCCGCGGCGGGGCCGCCGTTCTTCTCGGCGGTGGGCATGCCCTGGACGATCCTGCGGTTCGCCCGCCGCGTCTGCTTCGACGGCTGGAGCGAGGGCCGGCTGCCCGCGGTGCTGCGGAACGCCCCGCCGCCGGGGCGGCCCTGGCGGTACATCGACGGCGGCTGGACGCAGGCTCCCGCCCTGTCTGGCTAACACCCCGGCTGGATCAGAGATGGGGGCAGGCTCCAGCGCAGTGGGTCACGTCCCTGCCGGAGCACGGCCGGGGAGCGACGACCCGCCCGTGGCGCAGGCCGCGCGGTTCATCCGCGAGCACATCTCCCGGGGGATCAAGGTCGAGGACGTCGCCCTGGCGGTGAACGCAAGCCGCCGCGTGCTGGAGCCGCGGTTCGTTCGCGCGTTGGGGCGGACGCCCCACGATGAAATCGTCCGCATCCGGTTCCGCCTGGTCGAGGAACTCCCGCAGACCACCGACCTCGAGCTCGCCGTCATCGCCCACCGATGCGGCTTTCGGCATGCGGAGCACATGACCGCGGCCTTCGCTCGGCGACACGGCACGTCGCCGAGCCAGTGGCGCCGGATGAACCGCCGCCGATCCCCGGCCGCCGCCGGCGGCTTCCTCAGGCGATGATCTCGCGGATCGGCTCGACGTGCTCCACGCCGACGAGCTTCTGGTCGAGCCCGCCGAAGAAGTACGAGAGCCGGTTGGGGTCGAGGCCGAGCTGGTTGAGCACGGTCGCGTGCAGGCTCTTCACGTGGAAGCCGGTCTTGCCGTCGTGGACGGGGCTGATCGCCGCGGAGCCGAGTTCGTCGGTCTCGCCGACGCTCACGCCCCCCTTGATGCCGCCGCCGGCCATCCACATCGTGAACCCGTAGGAGTTGTGGTCGCGGCCGGTGCCCTCGGCGTATTCGGCCGTCGGCTGGCGGCCGAACTCGCCCCCCCAGACCACCAGCGTGCTGTCCAGCAGCCCGGACCGCTTCAGGTCGGTGAGCAGCGCCGCCACGGGCTGGTCGGTGTTGCCCGCGTGGAAGTTGTGGTTCTTCTCGAGGTCGCCGTGGGCGTCCCAGTTGTCGTCGTTGTGGGCGCCGCCCGAGTAGAGCTGGATGAACCGCACGCCCCGTTCCACGAGCCGCCGCGCGAGCAGGCAGCGGCGGCCGAAGTCGGCCGTCCGCGGGTTGTCGAGGCCGTAGAGCTTCTGCGTCTCCTCGGTTTCGCGGGCGAGGTCCACCGCCTCGGGGGCGTGTTCCTGCATCTTCCAGGCCAGCTCGTAGGAGGCGATCCGGGCGGCGAGCTCGGAGTTGTCGCCGCGGGAGAGCATGTGCGCCGTGTTGGCCTCGCGGAGCGAGTCGAGCAGCGCCCGCTGGGCCTCGAGCGGCATGTCGTCGGGGGGCGCGAGGTCGAGGATCGGCGCGCCCTTCGACCGGAGGAGAGTGCCCTGGTAGGTGGCGGGCATGTAGCCGCTCGACCAGTTCTTCGCGCCCGAGATCGGTCCGCCCGTGGGGTCGAGCATGACCACGAAGCCGGGCAGGTTCTCGTTGACGCTCCCGAGGCCGTAGTTGACCCACGAGCCGAGGCAGGGGGCGCCCGACTGGATCTTGCCCGAGTTCATCTGCAGCATCGCCGACCCGTGGATCGGCGAGTCGGCCGTCATCGAGTGGATGAAGGCGATGTCGTCCACGTGCCGGGCGACGTGCGGGAAGAGGTCGCTCACCCACTTGCCGCACTCGCCGTACTGCTTGAACTTCCACTTGGGGCCCACGACGCGGCCACGGCTCTTCTCGCCCCCGCGGCCCTTCGTCCTGACGTCGATCGTCTGGCCGTCGAGCGGGTAGAGCTGCGGCTTGTAGTCGAACGTGTCCACGTGGCTCGGGCCGCCGTACATGAACAGGAAGATCACGCTCTTCGCCTTGGGGGCGAAGTGCGGCGGCTTGGCCGCCAGCGGGTTGACGAAGGCCGCGCCCGTCGCGGCGCGGGTCTGACGGGCGAAGAAGCCCTGGTCGAGCAGGCCGGCGAGCGCCAGGCCCGTGAACGAGGCCCCGGCCTCCCAGAAGAATTCCCGGCGTGTGCGGCGGCAGAACTGGCGGCGGTCGGCGGTCATGGCGGGGCTCCTGCGGCGCGGCGGCGTCAGTCGAGGTAGGCGAACTCGTTGAGGTTCAGGACCATCAGGCAGTAGAGCTCGAGCGCTCGGGAGGAACCGACGCCGTCCTGGCCCTCGAGCTCGTCCACGAGCGCGACTCCGTGCGCGACCTCGTCGGCCGTGGCGGGGCGGACGAGGGCGATCTCCAGGGCCCGGCGGACGTGTGCCGGCGTGTCGTCCCCCTGGGCGTCGCCCACCTCGCGGCGGACGCGGTCGGCGAAGACCTTCGCCTGCCGCTGGAGGAACCCGCCGTTCATCATGCCAAGGGCCTGCGTCGGCTGCGTGGTCACGAACCGCACCGGGCAGGCCGTGTCCACGTCGGCGAGGTCGAAGTCGGCGAGGATCGGCGTGATCAGCGAGCGCTTCACGTGGATGTAGATCGCGCGACGGGCCTGCTCCTCGGGCGGCGACGAACCCCAGCCATGACCGGGCCGCGACTGTCCTGCCAGCACCTCCTTCGGGATCTCCGGGTAGACGCCCGGCCCCTCCATCTTCGGGTTGAAGGCGCCGCTCGCCACGTGGATGGAGTCGCGGATCTCCTCGGCCGTGAGCCGCCGCATGTCGAACCGCCAGAGGGCGTCGTTGAGCGGGTCCTTGGCGAGCGCCGGCTCGGCCGCGCGCGACGACGCCCGGTAGGCCCGCGACGTGAGGATCAGCCGGTGGATCGCCTTCAGTCGCCAGGACCGGGCGACGAGTTCCGAGGCCAGCCAGTCGAGGAGTTCCGGGTGCGTGGGCGGATCGCCCATGAGCCCGAAGTTGCTCGAGGTGCGGACGATGCCCCGGCCGAAGTGGTGCTGCCAGACGCGGTTCGCGATCACCCGCGCGGTCAGCGGATTGTCGGGCGACGTGATCCAGCGGGCCAGGGCGAGCCGGCGGCCGGTGGTGCCGCCGCCGGCCGGCGGCACGATCCCGGGCGCAGGCGGCCGGAGCACGGCGGGGAATGCCGGCTCGACGAGGTGCTCCGGCCTGGTCTCGGCGTGCGGATTCCCGCGGTAGAAGACGTAGGTCGCCGGGGCCTTGGGCCCGCTCTCGGTGACGACGAGCGCCTCCTCCACCGGCACCCGCTCCCGCTTCAGCTTCTCCAGGTCCTGCACCCGCGCGTCGTAGTCGCGCATCGCCTCGGCGCCGAGCAGCCGCCCGCCCTGCGCCCGCATCACCTCGACGAGCGGCACCTTGGCACCCTCGGCGATGCGGGTTGCCGACAGCGTGCGGCCGTCGAAACCGGGGCCCGACCAGGACACGGAGAGCGACTTCCCGTGGAGCCCCTGGAAGTAGTCGAGCCGGATCGGCACCCGCCCGGCCTCGAGCCGCACCGTCCCGCGTCGCGGGGCGCCGTCGCCGTGAATGCCGTCCCACTCGGCGACGACCCGCCCGCCGACCGCGAGCCGGGACCCGTCGTCGGAGTCGAGCGTGAAGGTGTAGTCGCCCGTCGCCGGCACCCTGAGGACGCCCTCGAACACGTAGCCGAAGTTGTCGGGCCGCAGCGACGGCGCGATCGTGATGTCGAACTTCCGGCCCGGCACGACGCCGGTGTCCTCCGGCTTGAGCTCGTCGAACGTCGGCAGCGACGTCCAGGAGTCGCGGTAGAAGCGGAACTGCAGGTCGTCGAGGTCGCCGGCCTCGGCCTCCCCGTCCCCTTGCCGCTCCCAGGCCTCGCGGAAGCGGTTCTCGATCGCGGTGACCGCCCGCTGGGCGTCGTCGCGGCGGCGCTCGAGGTCGGCCACGCGGCGCTCGTGCTCCGCGCGGGCGGCCTCGTCGCGGAAGATCGGCCGCTCGATCGCCGGCCCCCCGTTGGCCATCGGCGTCACGGCGTGGAAGAAGGCGAGCATCGCGTAGTAGTCGCGCTGCCGCAGCGGGTCGATCTTGTGGTCGTGGCAGCGGGCGCAGTTGATCGTCAGGCCGAGGAAGGTCTGGCCCGTCGTGGCGACGAGGTCATCGAGCCAGTCGTAGCGCGCCTGGAGCCGGTCGGCCGGCTCGTCGTCCCACAGGCCCAGCCGGTAGTACCCCGTCGCGATGAGGGAGTCGGGGGCCGCGTCCGGCAGCTCGTCGCCGGCGAGCTGCTCCAGCACGAACCGGTCGTATGGCTTGTCGTCGTTCAGCGAGCGGATCACGTAGTCGCGGTATCGCCAGGCGTGCGGCTTGTCGGCGTCGCGTTCGAAGGAGTTCGTGTCGGCGTAGCGGACGAGATCGAGCCAATGGCGGGCCCACTTCTCCCCGTAGTGCGGCGAGGCGAGGAGCCGATCGACCACCCTCTCCCAGGCGTCGGGCGCATCGTCGGCGAGGAAGTCGCGCATCTCCCGCTCGGTCGGCGGCAGGCCGGTCACGTCGTAGGTCACCCGCCGCAGCAGCGTGGCCTTGTCGGCCGGCGGCGGTGCCGGAAGGCCGCGGCTCGCAAGCCCCGCGGCGACGAAGGCGTCGATCGGATTCGTGCCCGCCGGCGCGGCCGGAACCGGCGGCCGCCCGAGCGGCCGGAAGGCCCAGTGCTCCTGCCATGCGGCGCCCGCGGCGATCCATGCGGTGAGCGTCTTCACCTGGTCGGCCGAGAGCGGCGATCCCTCGGGGGGCATCCGGGTGTCGTCGGTGGCCGCGACCCGCCGCAGCAGCTCGCTCGCAGCGGGCTCGCCGGGCACGATCGCGCGCTTGCCGCTGTCGAGCGCCGCCGTGGCCGCCCGCGGATCGTCGAGCCGCAGCCCGCCCTCCTGCGTGTCCGGGCCGTGGCAGGCGACGCACCGTCGGGCCAGCAGCGGCTGGACATCCCGCGAGAAATCGATGTCCGCGGCGGCGGCCGGCCCCGCGGAGAGCGCAGCCGCGGCGAGTGCGAGCAGGCGCGACGAAGCTGCCATGGGCATGGGTCGCCTTCCGACGGACGGAATGCCAACCAACACTTACGAACGTTGAATATAGCGTGTGGCATGGAACTCTGGGTGCGTGCGGAGCGTGGCGGCATGTCGGTAAAAACGACTCCCCGGCAGAATCGGTTGGTGAACTCGGGTTCCGGTCATCGACCGAGCACATGAAAGGGGGCGATTTCGATGCCGTGCGGCGTCCGAAGGCCGAACGCTTCTCTGGTGGTGAGCGTCGCCTTGCCGTTGAATCCCTCGACGACGCCCGACGAGATTGACCTGCGCCCCTTCAATGCGGCCGGATGGGCCGTGTGCTATCCTCGCCGCCGATCACCCCGGGAGCAGCGACACCGCGATGCAGCCGACCCTCCTCGTCCTCGCCGCCGGCATGGGCAGCCGCTACGGCGGCCTCAAGCAGATCGACCCGATGGGGCCCTCCGGCGAGACGATCCTCGACTACTCGGTGTACGACGCGCTGCGGGCGGGCTTCGCGAAGGTCGTGTTCGTGATCTGGCCCGACTTCGAGCAGGCGTTCCGCGACCGCGTCGTGGCCCGCTTCGCGGACCGCATCCCGGTGGGCCTCGCCCACCAGACGCTCGACCGGCTGCCGGACGGCTTCGCGCCGCCGCCCGGCCGGGACAAGCCGTGGGGCACGACGCACGCCGTGCTCTGCGCCCGCGACGCGGTGGCGGAGCCGTTCGCGATGATCAACGCCGACGACTTCTACGGCCGCGACTCGTTCGCCGTGCTCGCCCGCCGTCTCGGCTCGCAGGCCGTCGATTCGACCGCCTATTCGATGGTCGGCTTCACGCTCAAGAACACGCTTTCCGAGCACGGCACCGTCACCCGCGGCGTCTGCCGGACCGACGCGCGGGGGTTCCTCGCCGACATCCAGGAGCTCTCCGGCGTGCGGCGGTCGTCCGACGGCGTGGAGTGCGCGGGCCCGGCCGGCACGGTGCGGCTCACGGGCGACGAACCGGTGTCGATGAACTTCTGGGGCTTCACGCCGGCGATCTTCCCGCAGCTCGACGCGGAGTTCCGCGGGTTCCTGGCCCGCCACGGTTCCGAGCCGAAGAGCGAGTGCTACATCCCCACGACCGTCGGCGACCTCGTGAAGGCGGGCCGGGCCACGTGCGAGGTGCTGCGGACCACGTCGTCGTGGTTCGGCGCCACCTACGCCGAGGACAAGGCCGCGGTTCAGGCGAGCATCGCCGCGCTCGTGCGGGCGGGCGAGTATCCCGCCAGCCTCTGGGGCTGACGCCTCAGCCGACGGTCGCGGCCGGCACGGACTTCGCCCGGCTCGCGTCGAGCACCGGCGCGAACGCCGCCTCGCGGCCGAAGCCGCTGGCGATCGCGAAGTCGGCCAGCTTGCGGAGCGTGGCGGCGTCGAGGTCGGGGCAGGGGAGGTGGGGCGCGACGGACTCGATGTTCGTGCGGTCGAAGACCGGGTCGTCGCGGAGGTACGTGCGGTAGACGTCCATCTGGCCGAGGAGGTTCTGGGCGAGCCACGCGCCGTCCTGGGTCTCGGCCCGCTCCGTCGGCTCGGGCAGGCTGGCCTTCACCGCGTCCTCGACGGTCCGCGCGATCGTCTCGATGGGCACCGGCCGCGGGTTGGTGAGGTGGTACGTGCGGCCGCGGGCGGACGGGTTCTGGACGACGTGCGCGATGGCGGCGGACACCCAGTCCACGGGCACGAGGTTCTTCGTGTCCTCGTCGCGGGTGCCGAAGATCTGCACGATCGCCTCCCGGCTGATCACCCCCCACGGCACGTGCGGGATGAGCGTGTGGCCGAGCCGGAGGATCACGTAGAACCCGTGGTAGGTGGACGTGAACCCCGTCCGCGAATCGCCCACGATGATCGACGGCCGCAGGACCGTGACGCTGTCGAGGTGGTCGGCGTTGCGGACGAGCGTCTCGGCCTCGACCTTGCTCTTCTCGTAGTCGTTGCCGAACTCCTGGCCGACGTCGAGGTCGTCCTCCAGGACGGTGCCGGTCCGAAGCCCGCAGACGTACGCCGTGGAGACGTGGTGGAAGTGACGAAGCCCCGTGGCCTTGGCGACGCCGAGCACGTTGGCCGTGCCCTTGACGTTCGACTTCCACGGCTCCTGCTCCCGGTCGGGGCCGCGGAAGGTGAGGCTGGCGGCGTTGTGGAGCACCGCGTCGCAGTTCGCCCGCACCCAGGCGAGCGACTCGGGGTCGAGCCCGCAGAGCGGCGCGTCGAGGTCGCCCTCGAGCACCCGGGGCCGGGCCAGCCGCTTGCCGAGCACCTGTTCCCAGTGCCGCACGATCGCCTCGACCCGGGCGGCGGCCGAGGCGCGCCGCTCGCGGCGGGCGACCACCGCGAGGCCGCAGCCGTCGAGGAGCAGGTCGCGGATGAGGTACGAGCCGAGGAGCCCGGTGCCCCCCGTGACGAGCAGCGACCGGGAGGTCGGGGAGGAAGTTGTGGAGGGCATTCGTGCGCGAGATTCCGTTCGTGGTGCGCCGGCCGAGCGGTTATAGAAAGTTCTCCGGGATCGCTCAACGGGCCACGGCCGCGCGGGGGATTCCGGCGGATTTTCGCCGTTTCGAGGCCCGTCGCATGGCTTCCTCCGCGTCCCATCCGAAGCCCGACCTGCCGGTCGCGGCCGTCCTCGACCGCGTGGTCCACGCGTCCCGCGGCGGGGCCGTGGTGGTGACCGCGCCGCCGGGATCCGGGAAGACGACGCTCGTGCCGGCCGCCCTCCTCGACGACCTCGCCGCACCGGGCGGCGTGGTCCTGCTCCAGCCGCGGCGGCTGGCGGCGCGGGCCGTGGCGGCGCGGATCGCCACGCTGCGGGGCGTGCCGCTCGGCGGCGAGGTCGGGTACCGCGTGCGGTTCGACTCCCGCGCCGGCCGCGACACGCGGCTGGCCGTCGAGACCACCGGCATCATGCTCCGCCGGCTCCTCGACGACCCCGCGTTGCCCGGGATCGACGCCGTCGTGCTCGACGAGTTCCACGAGCGGACCGTCGAGATGGACCTCGTGCTCGGCCTGCTCGTCCGCGTGCGGGGGACGCTGCGGCCCGACCTGCGGATCGCGGTGATGAGCGCCACCCTCGACGCGGCCCCCGTTGCCGCGCTGCTGGCGTCCGCGGGCGAGGGGTGTCCCGTGGTGTCGGCGGAGGGGCGGCTGTTTCCGGTCGACATCCGCCACCTCCGGCACGGGGACCGGCGCGACATCGTCGAACTCGTGGCCGAGGGGGCGGCCGAGGCGCTGCGGTCCACGGCCGGGCACGTGCTCGTCTTTCTCCCCGGCGTCGGCGAGATCGGCCGCTGCCGGGCCGCGCTGGCCCCCGCGCTCGACCGCCAGGGGATCGACCTCCTCGCGCTCCACGGCGACATGCCCCCCGCCGACCAGGACCGCGCGCTCGGCGACGGCGGCCGCCGCAAGGTGATCCTGGCGACGAACGTCGCCGAGACGTCGCTGACGATTCCCGGCGTCACCGCGGTCGTGGACTCGGGGCTGGCGCGGCAGCCGCGCACGAGCCCGGCCACCGGCCTGCCGCGGCTCGAGGTCGTCCCGATCTCGAGGGCCGCGGCCGAGCAGCGCGCGGGCCGCGCGGGCCGGACCGAGGCCGGCGTCTGCCTGCGGCTCTGGGACGAGGCGTCGCACCATCGGCGGCCCACGGCCGAGACGCCGGAGGTGCTGCGCGGCGACGTCGCGGGCCCGCTCCTCCCACTCATCACGCTCGGCGAGCACCGCGACTTCCCCTGGCTCGACGCGCCGCCGCCGGAATCGGTCGCCGCCGCGCGCCGGCTGCTCCTCCACCTCGGCGCGATCGAGGCGGCGGACGACGGTCACGACCGCGTCACGCCGCTCGGCGCCGAACTCGTGCGGCTGCCCGCGCATCCGCGGCTCGCCCGCCTGCGGCTCGCCGGCGCCCGCCACGGCGTGCTCCGCGAGACGTCGCTCGCGGCCGCCATGCTCTCCGAGCGGGATCCGTTCCGCGCGTCGGGGTCGGGGGGCGGGCCACGGGACCGGCACCGCGTGCGGACCCGCTCCGACGTGGTGGACCGCGTGCTCGCCTTCCAGGCGTTCCACGCCGGCGGCCCGGCGATCGACCCCGGTCTCGAGCCACACGACGCGGCCGCCCGCGGCGTGCTCCGCGTCGCCGAGCAGCTGTATTCGCTCGTCGAGACGCCACTCGCGCCGCGGGCGGCCGACCCCGCCGCGGCCCTCATGCGGTCCCTGCTCGAGTCTTTTCCCGACCGCCTGGCGCGGCTCCGGCCGGGGGCCCAGGACCGGGCCACGCTCGTCGGCGGCCGCGGCGTGCGGCTCACGTCGTCGCGGCTCCGCGGCGAGCCGCTGTTCCTCGCGATCGACCTCGACGACGCCGGCGGCGAGGCGGCCGTGCGGCTGGCCTCGGCGGTGGAGCGCGGATGGCTCGACGAGCCGGCCCTCGCCGCGCACCTGCGGACGAGCGAGGAGCTCGCGTTCCATCCCTCGCGCCGCCAGGTCGAGGCCCGCGCGTGCACGGCGTGGATGGACCTGGTGCTCGACGAGGCGCCGGCGGCGATCCGCGACGCCGCGGCGGCCGCCGAGGTGCTCGCGCGGGAGGCCGCGCGGCAACTCGACCGCGTCAGGCCCGGAGACGATACGGCCGCAGGCTCGTTCCTCGCGCGGGCGCGATGGCTGGCGACCGCGATGCCCGATCTCGGCATCCCCGCAGTCGACGACACGGCGGTCGCGGGCCTGCTGCCCGGCCTGTGCGCCGGCCTGCGGTCGCTCGACGAGCTCGCGACGGCCGACTGGCTCGCGGCGCTGCACGGCCTCGTCGGACACGACCGCGCCCGCCTGGTCGAGCGGCTCGCGCCGCCGCACCTCGACCTGCCCAACGGCCGCCGCCAGCGCCTCGCCTATGCGGCCCCGGGCCCGCCGGTGCTCGCCGCCCGGATCCAGGACCTGTTCGGCGTCGCGGACACGCCGCGCGTGGCCGACGGCCGCGTGCCGGTGCTGCTGCACCTCCTCGGGCCCAACCATCGACCCCAGCAGGTGACGGGCGACCTCGCCGGGTTCTGGCGGACGACGTACCCGAAGGTGCGGCAGGAGCTCCGCCGCCGCTACCCGAAGCACGCCTGGCCCGACGACCCGCTGGCCGCACCCCGGCGCGGCGGGCGGTAGCCCGCCTGCCGGTGCACGCGTTTCGCGGCGCGTCAAGCCGGCCGGGCGCTCGGAACGGCCGAAAATCAGCCGCGGCGGCCGGGTCCGCGCGGACGTGCGACGTGCGCCGCAAGTGCCCTGAACGCGGGATGCACGCGTGGTGCGGGGCCGCCCGCCGCGGATCAACGACGGGCCCCGGCCGCGCCGATCAACCTCCTGTCCCCTCGGCTGGGCAGCGTGCCCCGCCGCGTCCCTTCGGTTCGAGATGCACAGGAATACCCTCCCATGCAGCGCGTGATTTTCGTCCTCGCGATGATCGTGGCGATGGCCGTCGGCGCCACCGCGTCGGCCTCCCAGAACGCCACCAGCCAGTCGGCCGGCGTGCGTCGCGGCCCCGTCGCCAAGCTCATCGAGATGGAGCGCCGGAAGAACCAGTGGCTCCGCCAGCGGTTCGGCCGCTGATCGAACGCGGCGCCCCCGGCCGAACGGCCGGAGCGCTCCGTGATCCCGCGAGTGTCAGTCGGGCAGCGGGGCCGCCCTCCGTTAGGATGGGCGGTCCGCTGCCCGACGCCGTTTCGGTGGGTCGGGCGCCGCGCCGGACGACCGCCGCCATGCACTCCGCCACGCACGACTGGCTCGACGGACTGCGGTCGGCGACGGAAGCGCTGCGGGCAGTTGGCCCGCCCGCCGCGAGCGATGATCCCGCGGCCCTGGCCGCCGAGCGGATGATCCACGCGGCCGATCTCGCCGCGTGGCTCGACGCGACGCCGGCTCTGCTGGAGGCCCGCCGCGCGTTCGCCGCATCCACCGGCCACGCGGCCGATGCCGACCCCGCGATCGTGATCACGACCTCGCCCGCGGGCGTCGCGGTGGCCGAGGAGATCCTGCGGCGCTGCGATCCGCTCGCCCGCGACGTGCTCCCCCGGGCTGCCTGCGTCAACGAGCGCGAGTATCGGGCGTGGTGCATGCGGCACCCGGATCACGACCACCGGCTGCACGTCATCCACTGGAGCTGGCTGAAGACGCGGGTGCCGCCGCAGCGCGACGCCGAGTTCGCGCGGCACCCGCTCCGCGACGGCGAGCGGTACTGGCTGCACCGCACCGGCACGGAGGGCGCGGGGGCCGCGGACCTGTGGGCCACCCACCTCTGGAAGTTCGACGGCCGCCACGCCTCACTGCTCGAGGCGTTCGTGCGCGAGCGCCGCATCCATCCGCCCGGGGCGTGACGGGCCGGTCATTGCGAGCCGCCGTCCGTGGCGGTTAGTTTCGCGAGGGGAAATGCCGCCGAGGACGCCGCGCTCCATGCCCCGGATCCTGCTCACCACCACGTCGTTTCAGGACACCCCCGGCGATCACCACGACGTCCTCGCCAAGACCGGCTGGGAGATCGTCAGCGCCCGCGGGCCGCTCCCCGAGACCGACACGCTCGCGCTCGTCGGCGAGGTTGATGGATACATCTGCGGCGACGACGCGATCACCAGGCGGGTGCTCGAGAAGGCCCTGCCGCGGCTCAAGGTGCTCTCCAAGTACGGCATCGGGGTGGACAAGATCGACGTCGGCGCGTGTACGGAGTTCGGCATCCCGCTCATGTTCACGCCGGGCGTCAACCACACGACCGTCGCCGAGCACGCCTTCCTGCTGTTGCTCGCGCTCGAAAAGCACCTTCTCTTCCACGCCGACTCCGTGCGGTCCGGCGGGTGGAAGCGGCAGACCGGCCGCGAGCTCCTCGGCAAGACGATCGGCATCGTGGGCATGGGGCGGATCGGCAAGGAGGTGGCGGTCCGCGCCAAGGCCTTCGGGATGACGCCGGTCGGCTACGACGTCTTCTGGGACGAGGCCTTCGCGGCCGAGCACGGCGTGGCCCGGATGGCGGCGCTCGACGAGCTCTTCGCCGCGAGCGACTACATCTCGCTGCACACCAATCTCACGCCCCAGACCCGCGACCTCGTCCGTGCCGAGACCATCGCCCGGATGAAGCCCGACGCGATCGTGATCAACTGCGCCCGCGGCGAGATCGTGAACACGGCCGACATGGTCGCGGCCCTGAAGTCCGGGAAACTCCGGGGCTACGGCACCGACGTGCTCGACGAGGAGCCGCCGCGGGCGGGCCACCCGCTCGTGAATCTCGCCAACTGCCTCGTGACGCCGCACGTCGGCTCGCGGACGCTCGAGAGCGTGCAGCGGCAGGCCGCCGCGGCGGTGACGAACCTGGTCCGGGCCATGCACGGCGAGAAGCCGCTGGCACAGGTGAACCCCGAGGTCCCCGTGAGGAAGGTGGTCTGACGCCGATGCCCGAGACGTTCCACGTCGTGCCGGTCGAGACGCACGAGTCGCTCGTTCGATCGGCCTACCTGAAGCGGGGCTTCGACGCCGCGGAGGCCGAGCACTCGGCGAAACTCGCCACGGCGGCCACG
The DNA here is from genome assembly GCA_046074885.1 of Planctomycetaceae bacterium. GTDB lineage: Bacteria > Planctomycetota > Planctomycetia > Pirellulales > UBA1268 > QWPN01. The sequence continues at coordinate 275 of JBJTPA010000212.1, read as the reverse complement.
CGGCACGGCATCCGCACCCACAACGCCATCAAGGCCCTGCACCTCGACGACCTCTTCGGCTCGAAGGCCGGGGGCTGCACGCCACGGGCGGCGATCCGCAGGCTCGCCTCGCGGTTCGACGCCTGCGAGGTCTGGGACGCGGGCAAGAAGCTCGGCCAGGCCGTCGCCTGGGAGGCGATCGACACCTGCATCCGCCTGGCCGACCGCCACGGCTCGGGCACGGTGAGCGTGGACAACGCCTTCCACTACCTGTGGGGCGGCGGCTACGTGATGGA
>JBJTPA010000211.1:0-6706 GCA_046074885.1 Planctomycetaceae bacterium | reverse complement strand
CATGATCGGGTGCAGGAAGCCCGGAGCGCGAGCGACGGGATGTTGTGGGTGGCGGTCGGCGGGCGGGCGGTCCCCGCGCTAACGCTTGGGGCTTCCTGACGATCCGGAGAACCGAAGGCCTCATGCGTCACGGTCACATCGCCTTGATCAGGTCGAGGCAGATCGCCCGCACCTTGGCCGGATTCACGTTGGGGTTCTTCTTCTTGGCCTTGCCGATGAGGCCGGCGGCGGCCTGCTCCTTGCCCCCCTTCACGTCGGACACGACCTTCGGGTTGGCCGCGAGGAGCTCGCGGCAGAGCGCGACGAGCTCGTCGTCGCTCACCGCCGCGATGCCGAGCGAGGCCACGACCTCCTCCACCGGCTTTCCGGAGTCGAGGACGATGGAAAAGATCTCCCGCCCGCGGCTGGTGTCGAAGTCGCCCTTGGCGATCCGACCGATGATGTCGGCAACCTGCTCGGGGCGGGCGGGGAACTGCGCGATCGTCCAGCCGCGCTCGTTGAGCGTCCGCAGCACGTCCTGTTGCATCCAGTTGCTCGCCACCTTGCCGTCGCCCGCCCGCGTGGCGAGGTCCTCGTACCAGGCGACGAGGTCGCGGCCCTGGTTGACGAGCACGTCGGCGTCGTAGGCGGAGATCCTCCAGCGGTCGGCCAGCGCCTTCCGCAGCACGGCGGGGGGCTCGCCCATCGCCGCGCGGGCCGCCGCGACCTCCGCCTCGGTCACCGTGACGGGCACGAGGTCGGGCTCGGGGAAGTAGCGGTAGTCGCTCGACTCCTCCTTCGTCCGCTGGCCGCGGGTGACGCCGGCGGCGTCGTCCCAGCCGCGGGTCTGCTTCGGCGCCTTGCCGAACTCCACCTTCGTGGCCTGCCACTCCTCCCACTGCCGCGCCGCCTCGTAGACGAGCGCCCGCTCCACCGAGCGGAAGGAGTTCATGTTCTTGATCTCGACGATCGGCGTCTTGGCCGTGCGGCCGTCGGGCAGCGGGATGTGGAGGTTCACGTTGGCGTCCACCCGCAGGCTCCCCTCCTGCATGTTGCAGTCGCTCACGCCGAGGTAGACGAGCAGAAGTTTGAGTTCGTTGAGCCAGGCCCGCGCCTCCTGCGGGCTCCGCAGGTCGGGCTGCGTGACGATCTCGCAGAGCGGCGTGCCGGCACGGTTCAGGTCGATGCGGCTGTCGGCCGTGCCCGCCGCCTCGTCGTGCATGCTCTTTCCCGCGTCTTCCTCGAGATGGACGCGGATGATGCCCACGTTCCGCGAGAAGGCCCCCTTCGGATCCACGACCTCCAGGTGGCCGTCGCTGGAGAACGGCAGGTCGTACTGGCTGATCTGGTAGCCCTTCGGCAGGTCGGGATAGAAGTAGTTCTTGCGGTCCCACTTCGTGAACGGCGCGATCCTGCAGTCAAGCGCCAGCGCCGCCCACACCGCGAGGTCGAAGGCGTGGCGGTTCATCACCGGCAGCGAGCCGGGCAGGCCGAGGCAGGTCGGGCAGACCTGCGTGTTGGGGGGCGAGCCGAACGTCGTCGGGCAGCCGCAGAAGAGCTTCGTCCGCGTCAGCAGTTGGACGTGGACCTCCAGGCCGATGACGGTCGTGTAGGGCTCGGCGGTGGCGGCGGTCGTCATGGTCGTCAGGCGGGCGGGGCCGGCCGCCGCAGGTGCCAGTCGGTGAGCCGCTGGAAGCGGTCGGCGGCGTTGAGCAGGAGCGGCTCGGCGAGCGCGGGGCCCTGGAGCTGGAAGCCGATCGGCAGGCCACCCTTCGTGAAGCCGCAGGGGAACGAGATGCCCCCCACGCCCGCGAGGTTCGTGCCGACCGTGTACATGTCCACCAAGTACATCGCCAGCGGGTCGCCGGTCTTCTCGCCGAGCTTGAAGGCGGCGGTGGGCGAGACCGGGCCGCCGATAAGGTCCACCTCGCCGAAGGCGTCGAGGTAGTCCTGGCGGATGAGCCGGCGGACGCGGAGCGCCTTGGCGTAGAAGGCGTCGTAGTAGCCCGCCGAGAGCGCGTAGGTGCCGAGCATGATCCGCCGCTTCACTTCCGGGCCGAAGCCCTCGGCCCGGCTGCGGCAATACATCTCCACGAGCGGCGACTCGAACGCGTCGGCCTTCGCGTCGGCCCGGTGGCCCCTCCCGGGCTCGGCCCGGTGGCCATAGTGGGCTCCGTCGTAGCGTGCGAGGTTGCTCGACGCCTCGCAGGGTGCCACGAGGTAGTAGGTCGGGATGCCGTGCTTCGCGTGCGGCAGCTTCACGTCGTGGATCGTGGCCCCGGCCGCCTTGAACACGGCGAAGGCCTCCTCCACGCCGCGGGCCACCTCGGGGTCGAGTCCCTCCCCGAAGTGCTCGGCCACGCGGCCGATCCGCAGCCCCGTGAGCGGCTTGTCCAGCGACTGCGAGTAGGCGGGCACGGGGGCCGCCAGCGACGTCGAGTCGCCGGCATCGTGGCCCGCGATCGTCTCCATGATGAGCGCGCAGTCGGCCGCGGACCGGGCCATCGGCCCGATCTGGTCGAGGCTCGACGCGAAGGCCACGAGGCCGCGGCGGCTCACGACGCCGTAGGTCGGCTTGAGGCCGGTGATGCCGCACAGGCCCGCGGGCTGGCGGATCGAGCCGCCCGTGTCGGAGCCGATCGCCGCGGGAGCCATGTCGGCCGCCACGCACGCCGCGCTGCCGCCGCTCGAGCCGCCGGGGGCGCGGGAGGTGTCCCATGGGTTCCGCACCGGACCGAACGCAGAGTTCTCGTTCGAGCCCCCCATGGCGAACTCGTCCATGTTCGTCTTGCCGACGATCACGGCGTCGGCCCGCCGCAGCCGGGCCACCACCTCCGCGTCGTAGGGCGGCCGGTAGCCGGCGAGCATCTTCGAGGCGCACGTCGTCGGCAGGTCGGCCGTGCAGAGCGCGTCCTTCACTCCCACGGGCAGCCCCGCGAGCGGGCCGAGCGGCCGGCCGGCCTTGCGGCGGGCGTCGATGTCGGCGGCCCGGGCGAGCGCGCCCGCGCGGTCCACGGCGAGGAACGCGTTGAGCGTGCCGTTCGTCGCCTCGATGCGGTCGAGGAACTTTTCCGTGCATGCCACCGCCGACACGTCGCCTCGCCTCACGGCGGCCACGAGGTCCACGGCGGAGAGTTGGAGGGGGTTCATGCGGGGCACCGCGGGCCGCGGGTCAGGCGGCGCCGGACTCGCCGAGGACGGCCGGCACGAGGAAGCACTCGCCGTCGTGCCGCGGCGCGCACTCGAGCGCCTTGTCGCGCGGCAGCGACGCCGCCGGCTCGTCGGCCCGGAACACGTTGGCCGCGTCGAGCGGATGGGCGAGCGGCTCGACCGCGGCCGTGTCCACCTCGGCCAGCTGCGACACGAAGCCGACGATCTTCGAGAGCTCGCCCGTCAGGCTTGCGAGCTCGGCGTCGGAGAGCGCGAGCCGCGAGAGCAGCCCGACCTTGGCGACGTCCTGGCGGGAGAGCGACATGGGGGCCTTGGTCCGCGGCCTACGGACGGGCCCGAGGTCCCGACGGCACCGCCTCCTCGGCCGCCGGCTTCGCCTTCTCCACCTTGGGAAGACGGAACGGCTTCTGGCGGACGAGCTTCGTCACCTTGCCCCCCTTGATGCACTGCGTGCACACGAGGAGGGTCGTGTTCGTGCCGTTGCCGAGCGTGACGCGGAGCCGCTGGAGGTTGGGCTTGAACTTCCGCTTCGTGATGCCGGTGATCTTGGTGCCGACGCCGCCGAGGTACTTCGCCTTGCCGCGGATCGTGACCTGGTTGCCGATCGAGAAGCCCTTGTTGCAGACCTGGCAGGAGCGTGGCACGGGAGCACTCTGGGGGGCGGAGGAATCGGGATGGGGGACGGGAAAGAGTACCCGACGGGACGAGGCTCTGGAAGCCCGGAGCGCAACCGACCGGATCCGGTGGCCCGGTTGCCACCCGCATCCCGGTCGCCACCTTGCCACCCACAGCGCAGTCGCCTCCCGTAGTCCAGTTGCCTCGCAACTGGGATGCAGCGCGGATTCCCGGTCGCGAGGCGACCGGGCCACGGATGCCTACACTGGGACGCCATGCCCGTGTTCGACTACTCCTTCACCGTCGCGGCGCCGCTCGAGGCGGTCCGCGACTTCCACCGCGACACGCGGGCCCTCAAGCGGCTCACGCCGCCGCCGGTCATCGTGCGGCTGCACCGCGTGGAGCCGCTCGCGGAGGGCTCCGTGTCGGAGTTCACGCTCTGGGTCGGGCCGCTGCCGCTCCGCTGGACCGCGGTGCACCGCGGCGTGAGCGAACGCGGCTTCACCGACGTGCAGGCGGCGGGGCCGGCCGCGCGGTGGGAGCACACGCATACCTTCGTGCCACTCGACTCGGCCCGCACGCAGATCCGTGAGCACATCGAATACGAGCACAAGCCCGGGGCGATCGGCCTCGTGACGCGGATCCTGTTCTCGCGGCCGAACCTGCTCGGGATGTTCTTCTACCGCAGCCTCGTCACCCGCTGGTGCCTGCGGCGGCGGTGAGCGTTCGCGTCAGCGGGGGCCGGCGAGGAGCCGCAGCACCTCGTCGTGGACGAGGCCGTTCGTGGCCACGCTGTCGCCCGAGTCGATGCTCCCGCGGCCGTGCCAGTCGGTGAAGCGGCCGCCCGCCTCGACCACCACGGTCTCCACCGCGGCCGCGTCCCAGCGGTTCATGAGCGGGTCGATCATCGCCTCCGCGCGGCCCGTGGCCACGAGCAGGTAGCCGTATCCGTCGCCCCACGTGCGCGCGAGCCGGAAGGCCTCCTCCACGCGGCCCCGCGCGGCGTCGCCCGCCGCCCGGCCCCCCGACCAGCGGCCGAACGACGCGAAGTCGCTCGAGCAGACCAGGCCGTCGGCGAGCCGCGACCGCGCGGAGACCCGCGCCGCTGCCGCCGGGCCGGCGCCGCGGACGTGCCAGGCGCCGCCACCCGCCGCGGCGTAGACCAGTTCGTCGAGCGCCGGGATCGCGATCACGCCGCAGACGCCCGCGTCGCCGCGTCGGCAGCCGACGAGCGTGGCGTAGAGCGGCACGCCGCGGATGAACGACTTCGTGCCGTCGATCGGATCGACGACCCACTCGTAGCCGCTCGTGCCCGGCGTGGCGCCGGTCTCCTCGCCGAGGAAGGCGTCGTGCGGGAAGGCCCCGAGCAACTCGCGGCGGAGGACGGCCTCGGCGGCCCGGTCGGCGACGGTGACGGGAGAGGCGTCGGCCTTGTCCTCGACGGCGAGGTCGGGCCTGCCGAACCAGCGGAGCGTCTCGGCGGCGGCCAGCCGCGCGGCCGCGATCGCGGCGTCCAGCCGCGCGGCCGCATCGGGCGAGGTGGCGACGGTGCGGGTCGTCATCTCAGGTCTCCGGGGTGGCGGCCGGCGCGGCAGTCGGGGGCCGCAGCGAGAGCACGAGCAGGATCCCCGCGCCGATCACGAGCCACGAGTCGGCGAGGTTGAAGATCGGCCAGTCGATCACGCCCGGCACCTGGAAGTGGATCCAGTCGCGGACGGCGCGCACCGGCTCGCCCACGCGGGACGGCGGCGCGTGCCAGACGAGCCCGGGCAGGCCGAGGCGGTCGTAGAGGTTGCCGACGATGCCGCCGACGATGAGCCCGAGCGCCGCCACCATCCAGCGGTCCTCGCGGACGGTCGGGCGGGCGAGCATGCCGAGGATCCCGACGATCGCCACCACCGACACGGCGGCGAAGCCCGATCCCATCCCCTGCCCCAGGCCGAACAGCGCGCCCTCGTTCAGGTTGGTCTCGAGCACGAGGATCCGCGGCACGAGCACGGAGGCGATGCCGCTGCCGGGCATGCCCAGGCGGGCGAAGGCGACCGACTTGGAGACCAGGTCCCCGACGGCCGCTGCCGTCGCGAGCGTCGCGAACAGGATCCATCCTCGGCTGCTGGCCGCCATGCCTCGCCGGCTCTCTCGGAGAAGGTGCTTGGTCTGCCGTCAGCGGGGCTGGCGGGGTCGGCCGCCCGTCTCGCCCTGCTCGTCCTTCTCGGCGCAGCGGATGCATTGGGAGGCGAACGGGATGGCCTCCAGCCGCTTCTTCGAGATCACGCCGCCGCAGCCCTCGCAGGTGCCGTAGGTGCGGGCCCGGATCCGCTCGAGCGCGTGCTCGATCCGCTCCAGCGTCACCTCCTCGCTGGCCATCAGGCTCAGCGTGAATTCCTGCTCGAACGCGTCGGAGCCGATGTCGGCCATGTGGATCGGCATGCTCGACAGGTCGCCGCTGGCCTCCGACCGGGTCTTCCTCAGGGCGGCGTCGGCCATCGTCTCCACGTCGCCGCGGAGACGGGCCCGCATGGTCTCCAGGACTGCCTTGAACGCGCGGATCTCGGTGGGCTTCATCGCGGCTCCCCTGCGGCGTCGGGCGCGACGTCGTCGTCGCGAAAACAAAACCGGAAGGCTACCGTCCCAGTCGGCGGACTGTCAAACTGGCAGACGGTCGTGCGTCGCCGGCTTGCTGTACGGGAACGGTCGTCCTACCTTTGGCCCATTGGGCGTCATGGACGGGGCCGGTCCTCGCGCGGCGTCGGGGCCGCCGGCCGCCGCCGTCCGATCCCCCCGGAGTCCTGTCGTGGCCGTCGCGGCGCGCACCGAACTCGCGTTCCAGCAGTGCATCGACCCGGCCTGCGCCGCCACCTTCTCCGTGGACGAGGTGCTCACCGCCTGCCCGGCCTGCGGCAACCTGCTCGACGTCGAGTACGACTGGGACCGGCTGCGG
>JBJTPA010000210.1:0-10400 GCA_046074885.1 Planctomycetaceae bacterium | reverse complement strand
CGCGGGGATCGCCTCGCCCGCCGCCCGGCATGCCGCGGCCGCCGCGGCCGCGACCTGGCTGCTCTGCGTGGTCGCCTACACCCCGCTCAAGCGGACGACGCCGCTCAACACGGCCGTGGGCGCGGTTGCCGGCGCGCTGCCCGTCGCGATCGGCTGGCTCGCGGCCGACGGGCCCGCGCGGCTGGCGGGCGGCGATGCGGCGGGTGCGCTCGCCGTCGCGGCCCTCGGCACGGTGCTCTACCTCTGGCAGTTCCCGCACTTCATGGCGATCGCCTGGCTCTACCGCGAGCAGTACGCCGCGGCCGGCCTCCGCATGCTCACCGTCGTCGATCCCACCGGTCTGCGGGCCGCCGGGCAGTCGCTCGCGGCGGCGCTCGCGATGGTGCCGGTGAGCCTCGTGCTCGCCGTGCCCTCCGGCAGCCCGCGGCTGTTCCTCGTGGCCGCGGTCGCCTCCGGGGCGTACGTGCTCGCCGCGATCCGCTTCGCCGTCCGCCGCGACCGACCGGGCGCGCGGCTGCTCCTGTTCACGTCCCTCGGCTCGCTCCTCGCCCTGCTCGTCGCGGCGGTGGCGCTCGGCGGGCCTTCCTGATCCACCGCACCCCCCAACACCACGCACCGACCATGAGCGCCTCCATCGTCTCGATCCCGCACGGCCACGACCACGGTCATGGCGACGACGGCCACCACGGCCACGTCCACCTCCAGTACCAGCCCGGCCTGCCGCTCACCCGCGGCAAGCTCATCATGTGGCTGTTCCTCTCGACCGAGATCATGTTCTTCGCGGCGCTGCTCGGCAGCTACGTGGTGCTCCGCTTCGGGGCGGCGATCTGGCCCAAGCCGCACCACGTGCACCTCTCGGAGCCGATCGGCGCCTTCAACACCTTCGTGCTCATCTGCTCGAGCGTGACGATCGTGCTCGCGCTGGAGGCCGCGCGGGCCAACCGGGCGGGCCTGGCGAAGGCCTGGATGGTGCTCACGCTCGTGCTCGGCACGGTGTTCCTCGGCGTCAAGGCGTACGAGTACAAGGCCAAGTTCGACCACGGCATCTACCCCAGGGCGCCGCGGAGCCTGATCCACGAGCGGCCCGACCTCTACTACGGCTCGGCCGTCCGCGGCCGGCTCGAGGCGCTGATGAAGGTGCCGGTGGCGGCGGTGCCCGCGGCCCTGCGGGTCGAGGACGACGCCAAGGCCAAGCCGGGCGACATGGTGGACCTGCGGAAGCGGTTCGACGACGCGCCCGACGCCGCGCTCTCGGGGGCCGAGCGCGAGGCCCGCGGGACGCTGAAGAAGGTCCGCGAGGCGGTGGCCGCCCCCGAGCAGCAGGCCTTCGACATGGCCTTCGTGGCCGACAAGGTGATGCCGCTGCCCGCGGCGGGGTCGCACGCCGGCGGCCACGGGGCCCACGGGCTCAACGACGTCCTGCCCTGGCTCGGGCTGCCGATCGTGATCCCGGGTGGCAACATGTGGGCCAGCACCTACTTCCTGCTCACCGGCTTCCATGCCATCCACGTGCTCGTGGGCCTGATCGCGTTCGCCCTCATCCTCATGCTCACGCTCGACCGGAAGCGGGCCGGCACGATCGAGAACGTCGGCCTCTACTGGCACTTCGTGGACCTCGTGTGGATCTTCTTGTTCCCCCTCCTCTACTTGTTCTGACGCAGGCACACCCATGAGCGACCACGGACCGATCACCCGTGCCGGCGAGACCGCCGACGAGACGCTGGCCCACGCGCACGACCCGCACGAGCACGGCCATGGCGGCGTCTTCCAGTACATCCTCGTGTTCCTCGCGCTCTGCGGGCTCACGACGATGTCGTTCTTCACCTACTCCGACGCCTGGCCGTGGAAGGACCAGCCCCAGGTGGGCTGGACGTTCATGATGGCCGTGTCGTGCACGAAGGCACTGCTCGTGATCCTGTTCTTCATGCACGTGCTCTGGGAGGCCAACTGGAAGTACGTGCTCACGATCCCGGCCGCGATGATGGCGGTGTTCCTGGCGATCATGCTGATCCCCGACATCGGCTTCCGGAACCGCATGGTGTCGCAGGAGCGGGCGGTGCACATGGCCCGGCCGTCGGACCTCCAACTCCTCGAGCGGGCCGGGGCGGAGGCGGAGGCCCATGGTGCGACTGCACACTAGCCGCTCGTGCCGCCGACGGGGTCGCCCGTGCCATCTCGTCCGGACGTTCGCCTACGCCCTCCGGGCTGCGGCTCACTCCGTGTCCGCGGCGCTTCGCCATCCTGGCTTCGCTTGCTCCCACAGGCCGGCTCGATGGCACGGGCAACCCCTCTTTGAGCGGCTGATGGGGAACCCTGGATGAGCGATCGGCTTTTCGTTCTCACGGCTTTCGTTGTCACACTCGGCTGCACGCCGGCGCCGCCGGTGGTGGATCCCTCGGCCCCCGCGCCGGTCGCGGGGAAGATCGAGCCCGACGAGGACGCGCCGAACATCGCGGCCACGCCGTTCACGCTCACCGACCAGGACGGCGCGGCCTTCGACTCGACGTCGCTCGCGGGAAAGGTGTGGCTGGGGGCGATCTTCTTCGCCAACTGCCCGGGCCCCTGCTTCCTCGAGAACCAGGCGGTGGCCGGGATCCTCCGCGAGGTGCAGGACCCCGGCTTCATGGTCGTGAGCCTCACCTGCGACCCCGAGAACGACACGCCCGAGGTGCTCCACCGCTACGCCGACCGCTTCGAGGCCGATCCCGCGCGGTGGAAGTTCCTCACGGGCGACCTGGCGGTCATCAAGGCCGTGGGCATGGGGACGTTCAGGCTGCCCGTCGAACTGGGCGTCCACTCGGAGCGGGGCGTGGTCTTCGACCGCGCGGGGCGGGTCCGCGGCGGATTCCTGCTGCGCGACCCGGACCAGGTGAAGCTCCTCGTGAAACTCGTCCGCCAGGTGCTCGCCGAGCCCGTCGAGCCGGCCACGGACGAGTCGCGAGCCGCCCCGACGCGGGAGCCGACGCCGTGATCGTGCCGCTGCTCGCCGCCGCCGCCCATCCGCTGGCCACGGTCAACGCGGTGCTCAACGCGTCGGCGGCGGTGCTGCTCGTCGCCGGCTGGGTGTGCATCCGGCGGGGCGACGTGAAGAAGCACCGGGCCGCGATGACGGCCGCCTTCGGCGTGTCGTGCGTGTTCCTCGTCTCCTACCTCGCCCGCTGGGCGCTCGAGGGCACGCATCGGTTCGCCGGGCCCGACTCCGTGCGGCCCGTGTACCTCGCGATCCTCGCCACGCACGTGCCGCTGGCCGCGCTCGTCCCGGTGCTCGCCCTGCGGATGTTCTTCCTCGCGTGGAAGGGCCGCTTCGACGCCCACCGCCGCCTCGGCCGGATCACGCTGCCGATCTGGCTCTACGTCTCGGTGACCGGCGTCCTCGTCTACCTCATGCTCTACGTGTGGTTCCCGGGGGCATGAGGCGCCGCTTCCCGTGAGGAAGCCCCAAGCGCAAGCGCGGGGACTGCCCCCCGCCTCGTCCCGTCGCTTGCGCTCCGGGCTTCATGGCCAGCAGGTGCCGCTTCCCGTGAGGAAGCCCCAAGCGCAATCGCGGGGACTGCCCCCCACCTCGTCCCGTCGCTCGCGCTCCGGGCTTCATGGCCAGCAGGTGCCGCTTCCCGTGAGGAAGCCCCAAGCGCAAGCGAGGGGACTGCCCCCCGCCTCGTCCCGTCGCTCGCGCTCCGGGCTTCGTGACGGCGAGCCGGCAGGGGCTATAATTCGGTCATGAGGCCGCGTCCGATCCTCGCCGTCGCCCTGCTCGTCGCGCTCGTGGCGGCGGCCGACGCCCTCGGCTGCCCGAACTGCAAGGACGCGGTGGACACGAGCGACCCCGAGGGGCTGAACCTCGCGCGCGGCTACTTCTACAGCATCCTGCTCATGCTCGCGATGCCCTTCACGCTCGCGGGATCCTTCGGCTGCTACGTGTGGCGGGAGACGCGCCGGCAGCGACGTGCTGTGGAGGGGGGCGACCCGCGTCCCGCGGCCTCCGCGGAGCCGTGATCGATCCCGCCGACCTCGCCGGCCTGCCGCCCCCCGTGGACGATCCCGGTCCGCAGCGGCGGCGCCGGCCCGCCAACTACCTCGCGACGGGCGAGCGACGGCGGCTCCTGTGGCGGTTCATGCCCGCCGCGCTCGTGGTGCTGCTCGTGCTCACCTGGGTGGAGCGGACCTGGTTTCCGCGGACCGATTCCCCGTCCGCCCCGGCGGTGGACACGCGGCTCGAGGCCGTGCGCGGTCCGCTTCCCGGCGGCGACGCGGTGCTCATCGAGCAGGAGCCCGAGCCCTTCGTGCCGGAGGCCGGGGCGCTCGGCGCGCCGGCGTCGTCGCTGGCGAAGGTCCGCGACGACACGTTCTTCCGCGACGTCGACATGGACGCCTGGGAGCAGACCTTCGTCACGCTTCGCGAGACCGGTCCCGAGGGCCTGCGGCGCGCGCCGGCGAGCCGCGTGAGCTTCGGCGAGCTGTTCGGCCAGCCGCGGAGCTTCCGGGGCCGGCTCGTGCGGCTCCGCGGCACCTTCCACCGGCTGGAGCGGCTGGAGGCGCCGCCGAACCGCTACGACATCGACGAGTACTGGCAGGGTTGGCTGGAGCTCGAGGGCGGCCCCGCGACGCCGGTCGTCGTCCAGTGTCTCCGGCTGCCCGAGGGCATGCCCGAAGGCATGAGCATCACCGAGCGGGTCGAGGTCACGGGCTACTTCTTCAAGCGCTACGCCTACGCCGCGGCCGACACGATCCGCGTGGCCCCCCTCGTGATGGCGCTGGAGCCGGTGCGGAGGCCGCCCTCCCCGGCCGTCACGGGGGCCTCCTCGCTCGGCACGTGGGCGATCGTTAGCATGGCGGCGCTGTTCGCGGCCACCGTCCTGGGCATCCGCCTGGCCGGCCGGCCTGCCGGCCGCCGGCCGGCCTCCACGGCCGCGGACCTGGCATCGGCGCTCGACGGCCACGAGCCGTTCTCCGCGGCGGAGTCGCTGCGGCGGCTGGGCGCCGGCGACCAGCCGCAACCACACCAGAGCGATCGCACATGAGCCACCTCCCGTCCGGCATCCGGTCGATCGCCCGGGCCGCGTCCGCGTGCCTCGCCGCCCTCGCGCTGGCCGCCGCGGGAGTCGCCCCTGCCGCCGACGAGCCGGCCGATGCACCGGCGGGCACCGCGGCGGCCGCCGCGGAGGGCGGGTTCGCCGCATTCCTCGCCGACAAGGGGATCGACCGCGCGGGCCGCGCGGCCATCGAGGAGGCGACCGTCTGGAGCGACGCGGTGCAGCAGGCGGCGGTGCGCGTGCTGCTGCGGCTCGCCGCGCCCGCCGAACTCGTGGCCCGCTGGCGCGTCGATGCCGTGGAATTCGGCGCCGCGCCGCCCGCGGTGGACGACCGGCTCGTGGCGGTCCGCGGTCGCGCCGTGTTCGTGGCGCCCCATCCGCTCACGCCCGAGCAGCGCGACCTCGCCGCGGGCCGCACCCACTTCGACGTCGTGCGGATCGTGGACGCCGCGGGCGCCGCCGTCGAGGTGCTCGTGCTCGAGGCTCCCAAGGCCTGGGCCCGCGGCCGGGCCATCGACGAGCCGGCGGTCGCGTTCGGCCTGCCGCTGTCCACCAAGATCAGGCCCGGGCCGGCGGATGCGGCGGAGTCGTCCGGCGACGCGCCGGCCCTGCTCGTGGCCGCGCCGGCGGTGTCGTGGATCCCCGCGACCCCGCTGGGGAAGCTGGGCATGGACTACGCCCTCTTCGACACGGTCGCCGACGGCCGCAGGCTCGAGCCGGGCGACACGCAGGCCTTCTTCGCGATGCTCGCCGCGGCGGCGCAGGCGCCCGAGGCGCCGGCGGGCAAGCCGACCGACATCGTGCCCCTCATCGACCCAACGCAGAAGTGGTTCGCGAGCCACCGCGGGGACGAGGTCGTGATCGCCGGCATGGCCCGCAGGGCCACGCGGATCTCGATCGACGATCCCGTCCACCGGTCCCAGGCCGGCACGGATCACTACTGGGAGCTGTTCGTGTTCGTGCCCACGCCGCCGCTGAGCGTCAACGGCAGCGTCGAGGACGACTTCCCGGTCGTCTGCTGCGTCCGCGAACTGCCCCCGGGCATGCCGACGGGCGACCAGATCTCCGAGTCGGTCGTCGTGCCGGGCTTCGCCCTCAAGCGCTACGGCTACCCGCTTGCCGACGCCGTGATCGGCGACGACGTCCGCAAGGGGCAGCGGCTGGAGACGCCGCTCGTGCTGGCCCGCCGCGCGATCTGGCGGCAGCCGCCCTCCACGCGGGGCGCGAGCGACGCCCTGTTCGGCATCTTCGCCGCCCTCGCGGCGCTCGTGGCCGTGGCGCTGGCCTGGGGCTCCTGGTCGATGCGCCGCGACGCCCGGCGGGCCGAGGCCCGGGCCCGCGCCGAGCTGCCCGAGAGGATCGACATCCCCGGCGGCCGCGACTGACGCGGTCCGCGTCCCGGCCGACCATCCCCGCCCGCCCCCGTCCCTTCCCACCGCACCCCGGAGCAACCCATCCATGCGACGAGCCAAGATCTCCATCATCGGCGCCGGCAACGTCGGCGCCACCACCGCCCACTGGTGTGCCGCCGCCGAACTCGGCGACATCGTCCTCCTAGACATCCCGGCCACCGAGGGCATGCCCGCCGGCAAGGCCCTCGACCTCTTCGAGGCCTCCCCGATCGTCGGCTTCGACTCCCGCATCACCGGGACCACCGACTGGGCCGACGCCGCCGGGAGCGACGTGGTCGTGGTCACGGCCGGCATCGCCCGCAAGCCCGGCATGAGCCGCGACGACCTCCTCTCGACGAACGCGAAGATCGTCGGCGACGTGGCCGCGAAGATCCGCGACACGAGCCCGCAGGCGGTCGTGATCGTGGTCTCGAACCCGCTCGACGCGATGGTGCAGCGGACGTTCCAGGTGACCGGCTTCCCGGCCGCCCGCGTCATCGGCCAGGCCGGCATCCTCGACACGGCCCGTTACCGCTCCTTCCTGGCGCTCGAGCTCGGCGTCTCCGTCGAGGACATCTCCGCGATGCTCCTCGGCGGCCACGGGGACACGATGGTGCCGATCCCCTCGTGCACGAGCGTCGGCGGCATCCCGGTCACGCAGCTCGTGAAGCCCGACCGGCTCGCGCAGATCGTGGACCGGGCCCGCAACGGCGGCGCCGAGATCGTGGGCCTGCTCAAGACGGGCAGCGCCTACTACGCCCCCGCCGCGGCCACCGCGCAGATGGTGGAGGCCGTGGTCCGCGACAAGAAGCGGCTCGTGCCCTGCGCGGCCTACTGTGGCAAGGAGTACGGCGTCGGCGGCTACTTCGTGGGCGTGCCGGTGATCCTCGGCAGCGGCGGCGTGGAGAAGATCGTCGAGCTCGCGTTGCTCCCCGACGAGCGGGCCGCGCTCGACAAGAGCATCGCCGCGGTGAAGGAACTCGTGGCCGCGATGAACCGGCTCACGGGCACCGCCTGACACCGTCGCATTCCGTCAGGAAGCCCCAAGCGCCAGCGCGGGGACAGTGCGGCTCGAGCATCAGCGCGGGGCACCGCGGATCCGACCGGCGTTCGGCCCGCATGCCCCTCCGGGCTTTTGGTCGCGTCGCTCGCGCTCCGGGCTTCCTGAATGACGACGCCGGTTCCGCGCTCCGGGCAGCCCCTCGCTGGGTGCGCAATCGGCAGGGAAGCCGGGCCGCCCCCTTGCCCCGTTTGCCCCGCCTGCCGGGGCGGGGTTTCGCGGCGTTCGCTGGCGTTGTGAGGCAGGGGGCCTTCGGCTACAAACCCGCCTCCTGCACGGGCTTTTTGCAGCCCGCGCGAGGTGCCGAGGACCTTCGCCGACGAGGTGCGCGATGCGTGGCCGGGAGTCGAAACGGGCCGTCCGTGGGGCGCGGACGCGGCCGACGTCGGAGGGTGTCATCCGGCCGCCGCGGCCCGCGTTGCCGGCGTCGGCCGGCGGCGACCGTGTCTTCGTGCCGCAGGGCTACGAGCCGGCCTACGACTACCCGCTCATCGTCTGGCTGCCCGACGCGTCGCGGCCCTTCGACCTCGGCCGCACGATGTGCCGCACGAGCCTGCGGAACTACGTCGCCGTGGAGCCCGCCTCGGGCGCCGACCCCGAGGCCCGCGCGTGGCGGGCGATCGAGCGGGTCCGCGACCGCCACTCCGTCCATCCGCGCCGCATCTACCTCGTGGGCCTGGGCAGCGGCGGCAGCGACGCCTTCCGCATCGCCTGCCGCGCCCCCGAGGCGTTCGGCGGCGTCGCGTCGCTGGGCGGGCCGTTCCCCCTCGACGAGGGCCTGTTCGCGGCGGCCGGCCGCGTGCGTCGCCTGCCGATGCTGCTCTGCATGCGGCACGACCTCGTGGCCGCCGCGCCGTCCCCCGTCGATCGGGCGCTGCGGCTGTTCCACGCCGCCGGCGCCACCCTCTCGCTGCGGCTGTATCCCGGCCGCGACGACGTGTCGCGGGCGATGCTCGCCGACGTGAACCGCTGGGTCATGGAGGACGTCTGCGGCGCCGCGGCCTCCGAGCCGGCGCGGTGCGCGCCCTGACCGCGCGACCGGTCTCCCGAGTGGCTTGAACCCGATGCGATCACACCACCACGACTCCCGGTCGCCGCGCCGCGGCGTGTCGCCCGCGCAGGCGATCGCCCTGGGCCTGGTGGCCGCGGCGGTCGGCTGGGCCGCCTGGCTCGTGCACGAGCGGCCCGCGGCCGAGGAGGTCGAGCTGCTCCCCGGCACGATCCTGCCCTCGTCGGAACTGGCGATCGTCGAGGCGGCCTTCGACCGCGGCCAGCTCACCGATCACCGCTGCGAGGACGGCCGCATCTGGGTGCCGCGGCCGCGGCAGAGCGCCTACATGCGGGCCCTCGTGGACGCCGAGGCGCTGCCGCGAGAGTTCGGCAGCAGCCTCCGCAGGGCGATCGAGACGAACAGCCCCTGGCAGAGCCGCGCCGTGCAGGAGGAGCACATGCGGGTGGCCGTGCAGGAGGAACTGGCCCACGTGATCTGCTCGATGCCGGGCATCGAGCGGGCGGCCGTGCTCTACGACGTCGCCGACCGGGGCGGCCTCGGTGGGGGCCTCGCCGCCGCGCCGGTCCGCACCGCGAGCGTCAACGTCCGCACGCATCCTGACGCGGAGCTCGAGCCGGCGCGGGTGCAGGCGATCCGCGTGCTCGTCGCCGCGTCGATCGCCGGCCTCGACGCCGAGCGGGTCGCCGTGACCGACCTGCGAAGCGGCCGCGTCCACGCCGGTCCGCTCGCGGCCGCGGGGGCCGAGCAGGAGGCGGCCGTCGATCGCGCGCTCGCGCGGCGGATCGCCCACGAGAAGCACCTCGCCGCCAAGGTGCGGCAGGCGATCGCCTTCGTGCCGGGCGCCGTCGTGGACGTGACCGTGTCGTTCCCGGCGGCCCCCGCGGCGGCCGTTCCCCCCGCCGCCACACCGGCGACGCGCCCCGTTCCGCCGTCACGGACGCAGCCGGCCGCCGCCGCCAACGCGCCCGCCGAGGTCGGCGTCGATGATCCCGGGGCCGCGATCGACGCCGGAACGCCGGCCGTCGCCGCACCGGCTGACGCGGGCCCGGCCCCGCGCGAGGCCGGCGAAGCCCCGGAGGCGATCGTGGTGTCGCTCGCCGTTCCCGAGACGTGGTTCGCCGCCGCCGTCCGTTCCGCCCGCGACGGCGACCCGTCCGTCGAGCCCGCCGCCGTCGAGGCCCGCGAGCGGCAGCGGCTGGCGGAGCACGTCCGCTCGCTCCTGCCGGCCACGCCCCGGCCGGAGGACCGGCGGGTGACGATCACCGCGTTCCCAGACCCGAGGGGCCGGGAGCACCGACCCGTCGCCGCGGCCCCGTCCGTCGATGGAGGTCGGCGATCGACCCGCACCGTGGCCGACATCGCCGCCGCGGCGCAGGACGCCGTGGCCCGCGGCGACCTCGCGGCCGTGCCGCGAGAGGCGTGGCTCGTGGCGGCCGCCGGCGCGGCGCTCGTGCTCGTGCTCCTGCTCGCGCGGCGTCCCGCGGCCCCCGCCGACCTCCACGAACCGCGCGCCCGACGCCGACAGCCGCGGATCGACTGGTCGGCCGTCGATCGGGGCGAGGGCGCCGGCGAGGAGCCGGCGCCCCGGGTGGCCGCATGACTCCGCTGTCGTCCGAGCGTCGCCGTCGCGCGCTCCGCGCCGCGACCGCCGCGTGCTGCCTGGCGGCCGCGGCGGTGCCGGTCGCGCGGGCCGCCGGCGAACCCGGTCCCGTGCCGCTCCTCCGCGACGCCGCTGCCGACCCCGGTGATGCCGCGCCGCCCCGCGCGGCCGCGCCCGCCGGACTCGGCGACTGGCGGCTCGTGGCCGCGCTCGGCGCCACGTTCGCGGTGCTCGTCGGCGTCCGCATGGCCGCCGGCCGCCGCTCGCCGGCGCCGCCCCCCGACGTGTTCGAGGTGCTCGGCACCGC
>JBJTPA010000209.1:0-4575 GCA_046074885.1 Planctomycetaceae bacterium | reverse complement strand
CGCGGGCCTGCGGCCGCGTGAGCCGCGGGGCCCTCGCGTGCGGTGCCACGAGCCGCGACACGAGCTGCGTCGTCGCCAGCGCGAGGATCGCGTCCATGTGGTCCCAGAGCTTCCACTGGGCGAGCACCTTGTCCACGGCGCGGCCGGGGCCGACGCGGCCGTGGAACCGGTCGAGGAAGGGGTTGAAGTCGTCGTAGAGCACGACGAAGGTCCGGGCGTCGGGACGCCCCTCGTCGTGCCGCTCGAACTGCCGCACCATCTGCAGCTTGAGCGCCGTCTTGCCGGATCCCTTCTCGCCGAACACGATCGAGGTGCTCGGGTCGGCCGGGTCGCCGTAGATCTTGTCCCACGCCGGGTGGAACGTGGTCTCCAGGCAGGTCCGCTTGAAGACCGTGTCGTTCTGGGCGTCCTCCTCGGCGAACGGGTTGCCGGCGATCCCATGGTGCTCGAGGAACGACTGGACTTTCATGGGCGGGGAAGGCGGCGGATCACTTGCCCGCCGGCACGAGGCCCTCGACCATCTTCCGGAACCCGTCGGCCTGCCCGGCGACCGTGTCGGCGGGGCCGTAGAACTTGAGGAAGTAGTTGCCGCGGCCGGGCGTCTCGACGATCGCCGCGAGCATCCGGTACCCGGGACGCTCGACCGCCTTCCCGCCCGCGAACGGCCCGCCGGGCATGTCGCGGAAGGTTCCCGCGACGTCCACGATCGTGACGTCGCAGCCGGCGACCTTGAGCTTCTTCGTCGCCGCCTTGTCCTTCGTGGCCGAGCCGTCGGGCTGGGCGAACTGGCCGTACCACCGCTCGATGTTGGCCTCGACGCTGCCGCCGGCCCCCATCACGGTCATGCGGCCCGGCCCGTCACCCTTCACCGGCGGGATCGCGAACTCCGTCTCGACCATGCCGCTCTTGGGCTCGACCCGCTCCCAGCCCTCGGGTGCCTCGAGCGTGAACGCCCCGTCGGCGATCGTGAACACCCGCGACGCCCCGGCGACGGCGGGCTGCGCCGCGGCCCGCGGCGCCGGGAGGGACGGGGCGAGGCCCGCGACGGCGAGGATCGCGGCGATGTGCGGGGCGACGGGACGGCGAAGTGCCATGGGATCCTTTCCTCCACGAGCGACCGGACGACGCGGCCGAATGTAGCACACCGCCGCGGCCGGCGGCCCGCTCACGGCCGGCCGTCGCCGGACGGCGGCAGGGCCTCGGGAAAGACCTCCTGCAGCGGTCTCCAATCCGGCCAGTCCTGCCGCCAGACGACGTGATCGACGGCGGCGGCCCCCGAATCGAGCCACGCCCGCATCGCCGGCGCGTCGAGCGGCGCCGACGGCGCTCCGCCCCGCGCGGCGACGCACCAGCTCAGGTCCGGCCGCTCGTCGAGCAGCGCGTGCGACGTCGCGGGCTCGTCGGCCGCAGGCAGATCATGCGTGGACGGTTCGGCGGCGGGAACGAACGCGTCGCGATCCTCGGCCACGGCCTCGTCGTCAACCCGCACGAAGTCGGGGGCGGCGTCCGCGGCACGCGCCGCGGCTTCCGTCGCGAACACGGCCTCCGCCTCGTCGAGGGCGACCGCGGCCGGCAGCGATCCCGCGAACAGCGGATCGAGCGACACGACCCGGGCGGTCTGCGGTCCGACCGGCGCATCGCCGCCCGCGACAACCGCGGCCCCCTCCGCGCCGGCGGTTTTCAACGGGATCCGGAACCGTGCGGCGCAGGTGGGGCAGATCCCCTTGCGGCCGGCGAGTTCGTCCTTGACCTTGATCCGGTGACCGTTCGGGCAGAACGCGATGATGCCCATGGGGGTCCTTCTCGGCTCCCGCCTGCGGGCCCGGTCGCAGCCATCGCCCGCCGGGGCGCGGGCGGCTTGCCCGATGTGGAAGGTCATCTTACGCTGCCGGAGCGGTCATGTGGCAGTCCCCGCGAGGGCGCCCGCCAGGTCGCCACGCGACGAGGGACGAGGAGGGACACCGCCGATGCCACGTCGAGAGCCGCCGCGGGAAGCCGCCGAGGACGAGGACCGTGGGCCGCCGGAGATCGCCATCGTCGGCGACCTGACCGACAACGAGGCCGACCTCACGGACCGGCTGCTGGGCGTCGAGCCGGGCGGCGCCTGCACGATCTACTTCGACTCGCCGGGCGGCAGCCCGTACTGCGCGATGTCGCTGGTGACGCTCATGCGGGTCCGCGGGCTGGTCGGGACCGCGATCGTCACCGGCGAGTGCTCGTCCGCGGCCCTCTGGCCTTTCGCCACCTGCCGCCGCCGCCTCGTCACGCCCTACAGCGTGTTCCTCTTCCATCCGATGAAGTGGCAGAGCGAGGAGCACATCGGCATGCGGGAGGCGGCCGAATGGTCGCGGCACTTCGCCGACCTCGAGCGGGAGATGGACGTGCTGCTCGCAGAGTTGTTCGGCCGGCAGGCCGACCTGATCAACCAGTGGATCGCCACCCACCGCTACGTCTCGGGCCGCGAGATGGCCGACGCCGGCCTCGCCGAGCTGATCGCCCTCGAGCCCCTCCGCCGCTGAATCACCGATCGCGACGCTGGAGGCGTCGCTCACTGCCGGGCGGATGCCCGGCAAGGCTGCCGGTGCCATGGATGGACCGGCAGCCGTGCAACTACCCGCTGCGGTAGTCGCCGTGGCAGGCGTCGCAGGACTTCTCGAGCTTGCCCACGGCGGCGCGGGCCGCGTCGTAGTCCTTCTTGTCGCAGGCCGCACGGGCCTCGACGGCCGCGTCGCGCATCGCGGCGGCGTAGCCCTTGTAGGTGTCGTCGTCGTGGAACTCGAAGTCGGGCTGCTGGATCACCTCGCCGATGGCCGCCACCATCTCCACCGCGCGGATCAGGTCGTCGCGCTTGCCGCCGAAGTCGGCCTTCGAGGCGATGGCCGGCCGCATCGCGTTCTGCGCCTGATCCAGCCGCGTCATGAGCGCGGGCCGCGCCGCGACCTGGCTCCACATGAAGTCCTCGTCGCGGTCGGGCTTGCCCTTGGGCGGACTGCCGTCGAGCAGGGCCTCGAGGTCCTCGAGCCGCGCCTTCGACTCGGCGAACGACTGGTCGGTGCCGGCCTTGCAGTTGAAGCCCGCCCGCGCGAACAGGTCCCGCGCGGTGGCCGCGTCCTTCTGCCAGCGGATCTCCTTGTCGTAGGCGGCGATCACGGCGAACGCCGTGGCCAGCGAACTGAACGCCGCTCGCGCCTGCCGGAAGCCGCCCCCCTTGAAGTCGGTCGGCTTCGCGCACGCCGTCGCGATCACGCCCTTCACTTCCTTGATCTCGTCGGTGAGCGTCTCCTCCGACACGAGCGCCGACCACGCGAAGCCGCCGCCGCTCGACGGCCGGGACGGGGATGCCGCACCGCCGGCCGGTGCGCCCGCCTGCGGTCCGCGGCCGCCCGGCGCGAACAGGGGCCGCTGACCCTCGAGGCCGGCGAAGGCATCGGGCACGAACGTGCCGGCCGTGACGGGATCCCATGCGCCCGCCGGCGGCGGGGAGCGACGCTGCGCCGGCGGCTTCCGGCGGGACCCCTGACCGGCGACGTCGGTGGCGACGGCGGCCAGCAGGCAGGCGAGCAGCGGTCCTGCCATCCGCCCGATGCGCGGGAAGCCGCGTCGTCCGGTCGGTCCGCGCCGCGTCCCCATGGGGCTGCCTCCGTTCGCGGGAATTCGTCTTGACCCCGGTCGGGCCACGCTGTCACCCTCCCCCCCCGCCCGCGGCCGGATGCACCGGCGGGACGGGCCGCCGGGAGAGTGACTTCCATGCAATTCTACCAGACCTTCGGTCCGCGGCTGCGGGCCCGGTTCGGCACGGGCCTTGTCCTGGCGACGGCCACGTGCGCGGCGCTGGCGGGCCGGCCAGCCCGGGCCTTTGCGCCGTCCGCCGACCCGGCCAAGACGACGCCCGCCAAGGCCACCGTCGTCGCGTTCCTCGACTCGGTCAAGCGGGGCGACGACGCCGCGGCCCGCACCATGCTCACCAAGGTGGCCCGCACGAAGACCGACGAGCTCGGCATGTCCGTGGCCCCGCCCGTGGCGGACACGGCCACCTACGCCGTGAAGGAGTGCGAACTGATCGGCGACTCCGGCGACATCGTCCACGTGGCGACGACCTGGACGGACGTCGCGCCGGACGGCTCGAAGTCCACCGAGGACGTCATCTGGGTGGTGCGGCTCGACCCGGAGGGCTGGCGCGTGGCGGGCATGGCGATGCGGGTCTTCGACGACATGCCTCCCCTGCTCCTCGACTTCGAGGATCCCGAGGACATGGTCGCCAAGCAGGAGATGGTCGCGGCCGAGCTCGAGCGCCGGGCACGCGCCGAGGCCGCGCCGCAGGGATCGGGCTCGCGGACCGCACGCGGCCCCACCTCGCCCCCGGCGCGGAAGTGATCCGCGGCCGACTGTTTTTCCAGGTCCTGCGAGGGCCCGGCCCGGGGCCTCAAACCTCGCGGAACCGGGAAAAAATCCGCATTTCACCCATTTTCATTGACAGTCAGGCCGGGACTGATAGTTATCCCGACAAAGTCAGGGTAAGTGATTTCGGGCAGGGCGCCTTCACCGGCCCCGACGGCTTCGGGGTCGTCGATCGAG
>JBJTPA010000208.1:0-7793 GCA_046074885.1 Planctomycetaceae bacterium | reverse complement strand
GCCGATGTTTCGCGTGAAGCCAGAGCCCGGAGGTGCGAGCAGCCGGCAGGCGCGGGCAACCTTGGCTTGCCCTCCGCCTGCCCAAGCGAAAATCGGCAGGATGCCGATGTTTCGCGTGCAATCAGTCGATGAAGCCGCTGAGTTCCTCGCTGCGGGCCGGCGCCTGCAGCTTGCGGACGGCCTTGGCCTCGATCTGCCGGATCCGCTCGCGGGTCACCTTGAAGATGTGGCCCACCTCCTCGAGCGTGTAGCTGTAGCCGTCGCCGAGTCCGTAGCGGAGCTTGATGATCTCCCGCTCGCGGTAGGAAAGGCTCTTGAGGACCTTCGCGATCCGGTTGCGGAGCATCTCCTGCGCGGCACCCACGGCCGGGTTCTCGGCCCCCTGGTCGGGCAGGAGGTCGCCGAAGTGGCTGTCCTCGCTGTTGCCCACCGGCCGGTCGAGGCTGATCGGGTAGCGGCTCATCGCCGACACGCGGCGGGTCTCGTCGACCGGCGTGCCGGCCCGGGCGGCGATCTCCTCGATCGTCGGCTCGCGGCCGTACTCCTGGAGCAGCTGCCGGGCGACGTTCCGCACGCGGCTCATGGTCTCGACCATGTGCACCGGGATGCGGATCGTGCGGCTCTGGTCGGCGACCGCGCGGGTGATCGCCTGCCGGATCCACCACGTGGCGTAGGTGCAGAACTTGAAGCCGCGGCGGTACTCGAACTTGTCCACCGCCCTCATCAGGCCCGCGTTGCCCTCCTGGATGAGGTCGAGGAAGGACAGGCCGCGGTTGCGGTACTTCTTGGCGATCGACACGACGAGCCGGAGGTTGCCCTCCGAGAGGCCGCGCTTCGCGCGCTGGTATTCCGCGAAGATCCGGCGGATCTCGCGGACGCGCCGCTCGAGGCTCCGCGGCGTCTCCTGGCAGCCCTTGAGGATGCCGCGATACTCCTGCACGACCTTCTGCCGCGCGCTCGGCGGCTGCTTGGCCCGCTTGCTCGCGTCGATCCGGCCCTTCAGCTCCTTGAGCTTGGCGACGAAACCCTCGAGCTGCGGGATCATGGCCTCGATCCGCTGGGTGCGCAGGCCGAGTTCCTCGACGAGCCGCACGCAGCGCCGCCGGCGGCGGCCCAGCCGGGCCCAGGCCTCGCGCCGTTCAGCCATCCGCCGCTTCTTGGAGAGCGCGACCCGGTAGTCGGCCTTGTTCTGCTTGAGCAGCACCTCGAGCGTCCGCAGGTTGTGCGGCAGCCGGCCCAGGATCTGCTCCTTCTCGAGGCGGTCGGTGACGGACACCTGCACCGTGCGGTCGAAGGGCAACTCCCCCTTGTGCACCCGCGAAAGGACGCGGAAGGCCTGCTGGCAGACGAACTCGCACTCGAGCAACTTGGCGCGGAACCGGGCCCGGGTGGTCTCGATCTGCCGCGCGAGGTGGATCTCCTGGGCCCGCGTGAGCAGCGGGATCTCTCCCATCTGCGTCAGGTACATGCGGACGGGGTCGTCCGACCAGTTCTCGACCTGCTCGACGAGCACCTCCTCGCCGTCGCCGGCCGTGTCGGCCTCGGGCTCGGGCTCGGCCTCCACCTCGGGGAGCACGGCCTCTTCGGCGTCCTCGACGAGCAGGTCCGCGTCGGCCTCCTCGGCGTCCACGACCTTCTCCGTCAGCTCCTCGACCTCTTGGGGGTTGGAGACGACGTCGTCCTCGAGTTCATCCAGCAGCGAGTCGTACAAGGGTCTGCTCCTTCATGGACGCGGCGGAAACCATGCATGCCACGACGGCCGACCGGGTCGCCGCGGGATGGCGTGTCGCCCCGCGAGCCCGGCCGAACCGTCGTTCCGCAGCCGGACTATCATTCGTCGAGCCGACAGTGTGATTCAAGGGGCCGGCAAGTCCAGCGGCCAGCGGGGCGCGGCCCGCGGGCCACGAAACGTGACCGGACGGAGGCGGCGAAAACCCGGTCTGGGGCCGGAAAAGCCGGTCGATGAGGGGAACGGACGGCGGCGACGGCGGGATCGAGGGGTGACACAGCATTATGTCGCCGCCCCGCCCCACGGGCCAGTTTTTTTCCGGTGGAAATTCGGTTTTTTCGCCGTCCCGGGGCCGCGAATGGTAAAAGACTCCGACTGCGAAAAAGATCGCGGCGCGCCGCCGATGAAGCAACACCTTCTCACCTGCTCCTGCTCGCACCGGATCGGGGTCGCGGCGGCCCAAGCCGGCGGCAGCGTCCGGTGCCCGGGGTGTGGTGCCGAGGTGCCAGTGCCGCGGCTGGGCGACCTTGTGCGGCTCGAGCCGGCACCGACGGCCCCTCTCGCGCGTCCGGGCCGCCGCTGGAGCGCCGCGCACGCCTGCCTGCTGGCCGGCGTCGTCGTGGCTGCCGGAACGGCCGGCGCCGCGGGCTGGCTCCGCGGCCGCCGGGCCACCGTGGCGCCCTTCAACGAACGGGCGATCGCCGAGTCGGTCTCCACGGCCGCCGCGGACCGGGTGTACGAGGCGTGGCAGACCTACGATCGGCAGGGCATCGCCCGGCAGCCGATGGCCGACGAGGAGCGCCGCTCACGGCACGCCGAGTCGCTCGCGGTGCTGGAGCGGATCGCGTGGGCCGCGGCCGCAGCCGGGGCGCTGCTCGCCGCCGCGTCCGTGGCCCTCCTCGTCACCCGGGCCAGACCCGCCGCTACCGCTGACGGCTTTCGCTCGTGAACCGGGGCATCCAGGCGCTCAGGCCGCGGCTCTTCGACGGCGGCTGCCGGTCCGCTGGTTGCTGGGGCTGCTTCTGGAGCTGCGCGGCGGGCTTCCGCGCCGCGGGCGGCAAGGCGGTCTGGCGACGCGCCCCGCTGCGTGCCTGGGCTGCCGCCTGGGGCATGGCCTGTGGCAACGGCTGCACGTCACGGATCGGTCCCTGCGTCTCGGGCACCGGTGCGTAGGACGCCTGCGGCTGCGGCTGCGTGAACGAGGCATCGACGGCCAGCGCGACCCGCTCCGGGACCACGAGGTGGTACCGCGGCGATCCCTGCTGAACCGAGGGGGGCTCGGCCTCGGTGGTGCGGTCGAGCACGCTTTCGTTCCGAGCGTCACGCGCCGCGGTGCGCTGCGCTCTCGACGCGTCGTATCCCGCGAGCGAGCGGCCGATGTCGGTCGAGGGCAGGGCGGGCAGCGGCGCGACCAGCGGTGCGGCCGCCACCGCGGACGTCCCGCCGGCCTGCGGCGGCGCGGGCACCGGGGTCGGCTCGGAGGGCGCGGCCGGCGGCTCGACGGCGACGAAGCCGCGGGACGCATCCACCGCCGGCGGGGTCGCCGGCCCCTCCACGTCGGTCGAACGCGGCTCCGGAGCGGTGGCGATCGCTCCGGCACCGGTCGGAGCCGCGGATGCGGTGTCCGGCGCGGTTGCCGGCGCCGCCACGGGGGCCACTGTCTCGACGGGCTCCGCCGGCGTCGCGGGCACGAACCGCTCGGCGACCGTCTCAACGCCGGCCGGCGCCGCGGGAGACACGTCGGGCGTCATCGTCGCGGCCGCCGGCCCCGGCGCGGCCTGGCGCACGGCCGCCGGCGCCGCGGCGATCGCCGTCGTCGTCGGCAAGGCGTCGTCACGGACGAGTTGCACGGAGAGCAGCGGCTGCCCCTCGCGGATCGGGCGCCGCAGCACCACGCCCTCCAGCGAGGCGTCGGCCCTGAGCGCCGTCGTCGGCAGCATCGCCTTCGGCCAGTCCTTGAGCGCCACGTCCCAGACGGTGACGGGCGCGCCCTGCGGGAGCGACCGCAGCGCCACGAAGATCGGCTCGCTCTCGACCTGCGGCTCGACCTGCACCGTGTGGACGTCCACCACACGGTTGACGCCGTAGGCGAGCACGGCTCCCGCGGCGAAGGCAGCCGCGAACACCGTGAGCGTCTTCGGACGGTGGCGCCGCACGGCGTCGGCGGAGGGAGTCGCGTGGGACGGCATGGCGAGGATCCGGGGACGGCGCGCTGGTGAAGATGCCGGCGCCGACGATGAGGAAATCGGCAGGAGGGGAACGCCGGTCGCAGTGTCGCCTCGCCCGTCGGTCGCGGCTTGCCGGGTTCCTCCAGACCGCCCGATCGACGCACCCTCCGGCGGCAAGGTCGGCCCAGCCGTCCCGGCCGGAGTCCGTCAGCGGTCGGCGCCGGCCGGGTCGTCGGCGACGTCCGCCGCGAACAGCGGATCGGCAGCCGCGGCGCGGGGCCGGATCACGAGAAGCCGCACGCCGCCCGCGGCGTCGCGGTCGCGCAGGAGCGCGTCGCCGACGGCCGCGCCGTCGGCCTCGGCGGCACCCACGAGCAGCATCCCATCGGCCGGGAGCCGTGCCGTGATGCCGAGGTCGTCGAACGCGTGCCGCGCCTGGCCCGTCTCCAGCCGGAACATCCCGTCCTCGCCGACCCACGAGCGGCGCAGGGCCCCGTGCCGCACCTCCGGCACGAGCCGCACCCGGACGCGGCCGTCGGCGTCGGGCCACGCCTGCAGCGCGAAGAGTGCCGTCGCGTCACGGTAGGTGGCGCCGCCGACGCCCTCGGCGCCCCGTTCGAGCAGCACGAGCTGGGCCAGGCCGGCCGCGGCCACCACGTCGGCCCGCCTGCCCGGCAGCAGCCGGAGCATGCGCCGCAGCCCCGTGTCGGCCGGCTCCGCCGGCGCGGCCGCGGCCGGGGGGACGACCCGGGAAGCGACGTCCGCCGGCAGCGTTCCGGTGACCACGCCGGCCCGCAGGCCGTTGGACTCGAGCCGCCGCCGCAGGTCGGCGTCGAGCGACTGCTCGTCCACGTGCCGCCACAGGTCCACGCCGAACGCCGGGTCGTGCGGATCGTGCCGCACGAAGAGCACCTCGACCGGGATCGTGCGTGGCGCCGTCGCCCTTCCGTCGCCGGCGCGTAGCGGCAGCGCCGCGTCATCCCCCGCGGTCGTGACAAAGCCGCCGAGGCCGCGGCAGCCCGCGGCGAGGGCGGCGAGCGCGAGCCCGACGACGAGCCGCCGGGCCGCCGCGACAGGCATCGACGCGGTGGGGAGAGGGTGCATCGACGGGACGTTTAGGGCGATGCCCGCGGCGCGTCAACGCCGGCCCGCCGGACCTCGCCGCCTGCCCAGACCGCCGGGTCAGGTCGCGGCGCGGACCGCGTTGACGAAGATCGCCAGTCCCGCGCCCGGGGTGTCGGGATCGAGCCGGCCCGACCACGAGGGGTGTTGCGTGGCCTCGATGAACCGCTCGGGGTGGGGCATGAGCCCGAGCACGCGGCCGGTCGCATCGCAGGCGCCGGCCACGTCGCCGGTGGCGCCGTTGGGGTTCGTCGATCCGCCGCGGGCGTCGGCGGCATAGCGAAGCACGAGCCGGCCCGCGGCGTCGAGCGCGGCGAAGTCGGCCGTGGACCGCACGACGAACCGCCCCTCGCCGTGGGCCACGGGCAGTTCGAAGTCGCCGAGGCCCTGGAGGAAGACGCAGTTCGCCGGTTCGGCGCGGAGGCTGACCCACCGGGACACGAACCGCCCCGACGTGTTGTGGGCGAGGGCCGCGAGCGGCGCTCCGGTCGAGGGATCGGCGAGCAGCAGGCCCGTCTGCACGAGCACCTGGAAGCCGTTGCAGATGCCGAGCACGAGGCCCCCGCGGTCGCGGAACCGCGCGAGCGCGTCGGCGAGTCGCGTCGTGAGCTCGAGCGCGAAGATCCGCCCGCTTGCGATGTCGTCGCCGTACGAGAACCCGCCGGGGATGCAGAGGATCTGGCAGTCGTCGGCGAGCGCGGGCTTCTCGGCGAGCGCCCGGACGTGGATCCGCCGGGCGATGCCGCCAGCCCGCTCGAAGGCGTGTGCGGTCTCGTGGTCGCAGTTCGTGCCGGGGGCACGGAGGACGAGGGCGCGGGGGGCGAGCATGTCAGGCCTCTCCCCCCGCGGGCGTGTGCCAGGCGGCCGCGAGCCGCGCGAGCGGCACCCGCTCCACCGCGCCGGCCGTGCCGACGATCTCGAGAACCGGCTCGTCAGCGGCCGAGCCGATCCAGGCCCAGGGCACGCCCGTCATCCGCGCGGCGAACGCGTCGGCGTCGGCGGGCGCCACCGCGCACACGAACCGGCCGGGCGTCTCGGACAAGGCGATGGAGA
The DNA here is from genome assembly GCA_046074885.1 of Planctomycetaceae bacterium. GTDB lineage: Bacteria > Planctomycetota > Planctomycetia > Pirellulales > UBA1268 > QWPN01. Next base: position 1,721 of record JBJTPA010000208.1, on the reverse strand, counting down.
GGTCGCACGCGGCATCCGGCACGCAGTCGCCCTCGAACGGCACCGCGGCGAGTTCGACCCGCGCGCCGAGCCCGCCCGCGATCGCCATCTCGGCGACCGCCGCCGCGAGGCCGCCATCGGAGACGTCGTGGCAGGAGCGCACGAGGCCGGCCGTATTGGCCGCGGCCACGGCCGCGCAGGCCGCGCGGAAGGCCGCGACGTCCACCCGCGGCACGGCACCCCCGGCCACGATCCCCGCCACCTCGGCCTGGCTGCCCGCCACATCGCCCTGCGTCGCGCCGACGAGCGCGAGCCGGTGGCCCGCCGCCTTGAGGTCGGGCGTCAGCGACTTCCGCACGTCGGCCACCTGGCCGAGCGCCGTTGCCAGGAGGGTGGGCGGGATCGAGAGTTCGCGGTGCTTCCCGTCGGGGCCGGTCCATGCGAAGACGTTGTTGAGACTGTCCTTGCCGCTCACGAACGGCGCGGCGAGCGCGACCGACACGTCGTGGCAGGCGCGGCAGGCCTCGACCAGGGGCCCGAGCGACTCGGGACGGCGGACGTCGCCCCAGCAGAAGTTGTCGAGCAGGGCGATCCGCGCGGGGTCGGCCCCGGCGGCGACGGCGTTGGCGACCGCCTCCACGATCGCGCCGGCGGCCATCTCGTAGGGATCGAACTCCCCAAGCCGGTGCCGCAGGCCCACGCCGAGGACGATCCCGCGCGGCCTGCCGAGCACGCCGCGGACGACCGTGCCGTCGGCCGGACCCTCCCCGGGGCCGAGCAGCGGCTTGACGACGCTCGCCCCCTGCACCTCGTGATCGTATTGGCGGATGATCCAGGCCTTGCTCGCCACGTCGGGCAAAGCCAGGATTCGCTCGAGCGCGGTGCCCACGGTCGCGCCGCCGGCCGTCCACCGCGCGGCGGTCTCGGCGGGCCGAACGGACCGCGATTCCAGCCGCTGCCGCGGGCGGCCCTCGTGGAGGAAGTGGCAGTCGAGTTCGCCGGCGATCTGGCCCTGCCACTTGAGTTCAATTCGGCCCGAGCCCGTGAACGTGCCGATGGCCGTGGCCTCGACCCCCTCGGCGGCCGCGACCCGCGCGAGCGCCTCCCAGTCGGCCGGCGCCACGGCGAGCACCATCCGCTCCTGGGCCTCCGAGATCCACGCCTCCGTCGCCGAGAGCCCCTCGTACTTGAGCGGCACGCGGTCGAGGTCCACCGTCGCGCCGAGCGTGGCCCCCATCTCGCCGACGGCGCTCGACAGGCCGCCTGCGCCGCAGTCGGTGATCGCGTGGAAGAGCCGTTGCCGCGAGGCCTCGAGCACGAAATCGGTGAGCGTCTTCTCGTGGATCGCGTGGCCGATCTGCACCGCGCCGCCGGACTGCGTCTCGCTCGCGCGCGAGAGCTCGATGCTCGAGAAGGTGGCGCCGTGGATGCCGTCGCGGCCGGTCCGCCCGCCGGCCACCACGACGAGGTCGCCGGCCTGCACGGCCGCCTCGGCGTTGCCGCGCGGCATGAGGCCGACGGTGCCGCAGAACACGAGCGGGTTGCCGAGGTAGCCGGGATGGAAGGCGACCGCGCCGGCGATCGTGGGGATGCCCATCCGGTTGCCGTAGTCGCGGACGCCGGCCACGACGCCCGCGAGCAGTCGCTTTGGCGGGATCACGCCCGGCGGCAGGTCGGCGGCGGGCGTGTCGGGCGGGGCCACGCAGAACACGTCGAGGTTGGCGATCGGCTTGGCGCCCAGG
>JBJTPA010000207.1:0-13120 GCA_046074885.1 Planctomycetaceae bacterium | reverse complement strand
CGTGAGAGGGTGTGGGCAGCCACGAGCCGGTTGGGCACGCAGATCCTGCTCAATACACGCCGACCGTCGTCGATGCAGCCAGCGCGCGGAAGGGGCGGACGCCGCTGATGCCGTCCCACGGGTACTTCGCGTAGGGCCGTTCGCGCTCGCCCTCGTCGCGCTCGAGGAAGCCCGGGATGAAGGTCTCCTTCGTGAGCGTCGTGAGGCGGACGCGGCCCGTGCCGCCGTACGGGACGAGATCGTCGGGCCGGTCGAAGTCCACGACCTCGATGACGGCCCGGGGCTGCGGGGCGTAGTAGGCGATCGTGTAGCCGTCGGCCGGCGTGACGGGCCGCGAGGCGGCGAGGCCCATGAGCGTGTTGCCGTAGGTGGGCGTCATGAAGGCGCCGTCGAGCAGCTCCTCGACCGCGAAGCGAGTCCACTGCGGCGTGAACTCGGTGCCCCCCGAGAAGATGCCCGTGATCCCCATCTTGCGGATCGTCGTGCCCCGCTTCTCGAGCGCCAGTGCGAGGGCCTCGAGGAGTTTCGGGGTCGTGAACATGCAGCGGACGTCGTGGCCGGCCCCGAGGATCGTGATCGCCTGGTCGATGCAGTGCTGCTTGTAGGCCTCGAGGTGCTCCATCCAGCCCTTCTGGATGAGCTTGATCACCCAGCGCGGGTCGAGGTCCACGCAGAAGCAGATGCCGCCGCGGTATTGGGCGAGGTGCTCGATCGAGAGCCGCAGCCGTCGCGGGCCCGACGGCCCGAGCATCAGCCAGTTGGCCCCCTTCGGGAAGAACTCCTCGGGGAGCGTGTCGCTGAACATCTCGTAGTCGGTGCGGAAGTCGCGGGAGTTGTAGCGCGACTTCGGGATGCCGGTCGTGCCGCCGGTCTCGAACACGTAGGCCGGCTGGTCGGCCAGGCCCTTCGGCACCCAGCGGCGGACCGGGCCGCCACGGAGCCACTCGTCCTCGAAGGGCGGGAACTTCTTCAGGTCGGCGAAGCCCTTGACGTCCCGCAGCGGATCGAAGGGGAGCGACTTCGCGTATTCCAGCCAGTAGGGGCAGCCGGTGGACTCGTGGAAGTGCCAGGCGACGATCTCGACGACGTGCGCGTAGAGCGTGGCGCGGGCGGCGGCCACCGCGGCGTCGGTCGCGACTTCGAACGCTGGCGGGCCGCCGCCGGCGGCCGCGGAGGGTGACGGGCTCATGGCGGAGTTGTAGCCGCGGGACGGCGCGGCGCAGAGGTGCGGCCGTCGCGGTCGGGCGCCGTCAGCTTTCGGCGGGCGGCAGCGGGGCCCCGAGCTGGGCGAACAGCTGCAGCACGCCGTTGAAGTGGGCGAGCCGCGGGCCGTGGCGGTCGATGAACTCGCCGAGGGCGTACTCGCTGTCGGCGAAGTCGTCGGCGTTTTCGGCCGCCTCACGGGCGACGCCGGCGAGGAACTCGGTGTGGACCTTCGCGAGCGACTCCGCGGCGCGGCGGCACGAGGCCGCGAGCTGCGGGTTGGCCTCCTTCCACGCCTTGAGCTCCGCGGCCCGCTGTCGCTGCTGCAGCGACACCTGCTCGAGCAGTGCTGCGAGCAGTTCGGTGGACCGCTGCTGCTGCGCGGCGAGCTCGCGGAGCAGCCGGTTGGTCTCCGCGAGGTCGCAGGCGATCGCCGCCTGTCCGGCCGCGGCGATCGTGGCGGAGGAGATGTCCACCTGCGTGAAGAGGGGCAGTTCGCTCATGGTTCACCTGGGGGCGGCATGCGACGGACCCCTCCATGGTAGGCAGGCCCGGCCGGCGCCGCCACGACCCGGCGGTGGCCGCGCAGCCGGCAGGGTCTTCCCGCGCGGCACGACCGGCCCGGCGGCGGTGGCGCCAGCGCGACCACCGGGCCGCGGTTCAAGTGGGCCGCGGGGACGCCCGATGGATGGTTCGCGGTGTTTCCAGCGGGAGGGGGCATGGAGCAGATGGCAGCCGGCGGCGACGCTCTCGCCTTCGGGTTTCTCACGGTCGTCGAGTCGCCGTCCCACGGCATCTTCGGGGGCTACCTGCTCCTCGACGCCTCGGGCCGCCCGCTCGAGTTCCACTGCACGGCACCCGTGAAGGTGTCGCGGGCGCAGGAGATCCTCTACGGCCCCACCCTGCACGGCCACCTCCACGGGCGGCAGATCGGCGGGGCCCTGCTCGCCGAGGGGGGCGTGCCGCCGGTCGTGGTGCTCACCGACCAGGAGCCGATGCTCCACGTGCGGCAGCACACGAGCCTGCCGGTGGCCCTCGTGCGGCGGGCCGGCACCGGCGACGCGGCCGCGGGATTCACGGTCGGCGCGGCGTACGTCGCCGCGGCCGGGGACGACGCCGCGCGGGAGGCCGCCATCCGCGAGCGGCTTTCGGAACTCGGCGCCGCGGTGGATCTCTGCGAGCCGTTCGAGCGGATCCGCGCGGCGATCGACGAGGCGCAGAGGCACTGACGCCGGCGGCTGCCGGCGCGGTGACTGACCCATGGCGGAGCGCGACGGATCCGGAGGCGCCGCGGTGCGTTCGGTGCGGGACGCCGCGCTCGTCCTGCCCGCCGCCGTCGTGGCGGCCGTCCCCTGCCCCGAGCCGCCGCGGCCCCCGGTGCTCACGCTGCCGCTCGCGGCGGACCGTCCGACGCCCCGCCGGGTCGAGCTCTGCGACGCGGCCGTCGCGGTGCGCAGCTTCCGCTTCGCGGCCGCGGCCGCCGGTGCGGCCGGCGGGCCCGTCGCGCCGGCCGCCGCCGTCGCGCCGTCGGCGGCCGTGCCGCCGCCCATGGTCGGCGACCCCGCCGCCGCCGCGCCGCGGCTCCGCGCCCGGATCGCGCCGCCGCGCGACGTGGTCAAGCTCGAGGAGCGGTTCTTCTACCTCCTCCAGCCCGACCTCGAGACCGCGCTCCGCGCCGGCCGGCTCTCCTTTCCCCGGCCGCCGTTCCCGTTCCAGCTCGAGGGCATGGCCTACCTGCTGCCGCGGCACGGCGCGGTGCTCGCCGACGAGATGGGCCTCGGCAAGTCGATGCAGGCCATCTCCTCGATCCGGCTGCTCGTGAGGTCCGGGGAGGCGCGGCGGGTGCTCGTCGTCTGCCCCAAGGGCCTGGTCTCGAACTGGACCCGCGAACTCGCCGACTGGGCGCCGGAGCTGGTCACGGCCGTGATCGAGGGGGACCCGCTGCGCCGCCGCTGGCAGTGGGGCCTCGCCGACGTCCCGGTGAAGGTGGCCAACTACGAGGTGCTCGTCCGCGACCAGGCGCTCGTGGCGGAGATGGGCTTGTCGTTCGACCTCGTCGTGCTCGACGAGGCCCAGCGGATCAAGAACGCCTCCAGCCAGACGAACCAGGCCGTGCGGGCCGTCGCGCGGCGGCGGAGCTGGGCGCTCACCGGCACGCCGATCGAGAACGGCACCGACGACCTCGTGGGCATCTTCGAGTTCGTCGCCCCGGGCCTCCTCGACCGCCGCATGACGCCCCGGGCGCTGGGCAGCGCCGTGTCGGACCACATCCTCCGCCGCACCAAGGAGCAGGTGCTCACCGACATGCCGCCGCGGCTCAACCGTGACGCCCGGATCGAGCTCGGCCCCGAGCAGCGCGAGACCTACCGGCGGGCCGAGGAGGAGGGCGTGCTGCGGCTCTCCGGGCTCGGCCAGGAGGCCACGATCCAGCACGTCTTCGAGCTCGTGCTGAGGCTCAAGCAGATCTGCAACTTCGACACGGCGACGGGCGAGAGCGCGAAGCTCGACTGCCTGGCGGCCGAGCTCGAGGAGGTGCGGGCCAGCGGCCGCAAGGCGCTCGTCTTCAGCCAGTGGGTGGAGACGCTCGGACGGCTGCGGGAGAAGCTCTCCCGGTTCGGGGCGCTCGAGTACCACGGGGGGATGTCCACGCAGGCGCGGGACGAGGCGATCCGCCGCTTCAGGCACGACCCGGCGCACTCGGTGCTGCTGCTCTCCTACGGCGCGGGGGCCGTGGGGCTCAATCTGCAGTTCTCCCAGTACGTCTTCCTCTTCGACCGCTGGTGGAACCCGGCCGTCGAGGACCAGGCGATCAATCGGGCGCACCGCATTGGCGCGGCGGGGGCGGTGACGGTGACGCGATTCCTCGCCCACGACACGATCGAGGAGCGGATCGACGAGGTGCTGCGCCGCAAGCGGGACCTGTCCGACGCGGTGCTGTCGCAGGCGGAGGCCCCGTCGGGGGGCGGCCTGACGACCGAGGAGCTGTTCTCGCTCTTCGCGCTGCGGCCGCCGACGCGGCTCGCCGCCGCCGCCTGAAGCCGCGGTGCGTCAGGCGGCCCGCGCCGCGACGCCCGGCGCCAGGGGGACGAAACCCGCCACCGCGTGGTCGGCTTCGTGGGCGACCGGCAGCGGGAGCAGCCGCCGCGACACGGCGGCGACCTCCGTGAGCAGGCCCCGCCAGCGCCGCGGTGCCGCGGCGGGCTCGGGGGTGGAGGGGGCCGCCCCGCGGGACGCCAAGCGCCGCGTCCACGCCCACTCGAGGACGGCGTTCTCGGCCCCGGTCCGGTCCGTCGCCGGCGCGGAGGACGCGTCGTCGTCGGCACCCGCGGCCTCGAGCAGCGACAGGTAGGTCAGCCACGCCTCCGGGGCCAGCGTGCGGACGAGCGACGCCCGCGTCCCGTGCTCGTCGCGGGTGAACAGCGACTCGCGGTAGCGGTTCGCGGGGGCGGCCAGGGGGAGTTCGAAGCGGTCGCGCACGTGGCCGAGCACGCGCTCCGGGTCGCGGATGACCTGCTCGATCGCGAACACCGCGCACCGTCCCGGATGGCGGCGCACGAAGTCGAGGATCCGGCGGTTGTAGTGCGCCCAGACGTCGAAGGCGAGCACCGGGTCGATGACGAACGCCTCGTCGCCGCGCCGGTAGAGCGAGTCGGCGACCTCCCAGGGCCGGCGGACGACGAACAGGTATCGCGCCTGCGGCAGGCGTTCGGCCCAGAAGTCGAGAAACAGCGTGGTCCGCGGATCCTTCCAGCCCCAGGGCGTTCCCGGCGCCATCCGGGCCTCGACGAGTCCGCGGGCCACGGCGTGGAGCGGCTGCGGCACCGTGCCCCGGGCGGCGGTCGTGTAGCCCTCGCCGCCGACGCCATGCGCCAAGAGGACCCGGGCGTGGAACTCCTGAAAGCCGACGTCCTCGAAGTGGCCCAGCGGATTCGACGCGCTGGCGCCGATCAGCTCGGGGCCGAGGTCGAGGCCCGCACTCGCGACGAGCGAGGCCGTCAGCGACGTGCCGGAGCGGTGCATGCCGCCGATGATCAGCGGCCGAGCCGTGGTGCTGAAGGCGATTGCCATGGGAACCTCGAACGGGTCGTGACGACCGTGCGGATCGCACCGTCTGCGCGGAGTCTTCGGCCCGTCGGGGTCGCAGGCTCTAGGAAAACCCTGCGGCCCTCGAAAGGCGGCAGGTTGCGGAAGCGTCAGGTCTGCCTCGCCTCGCGCCGGTCGGCATCCCGCGCAGCCTGCCCGGGTCCGCCGCTTTCTCCCGCCCGCCGGGAATGCTTCAATCAGGCTGCAGGTCCCCGTTTTTTGCCCAACACCGGGACTTCCCCACGAGTAGCCCCGTGCCCTCCACCTACGACTACGACGTGCTCGTGATCGGCGCCGGCCACGCCGGCGTGGAGGCGGCCTGCGCGGCGGCCCGGCTCGGCGCCCGCACGGCCCTGCTCACGACCAACTGCGACACCGTCGGGCAGATGAGCTGCAATCCAGCGATCGGCGGCGTCGGCAAGGCGCAACTGGTCCGCGAGGTCGACGCGCTAGGCGGCGTGATGGCGCGGGCGATCGACGCCACCGCGATCCAGTTCCGGGTGCTCAACCGCTCGAAGGGGCCGGCGATGCACGGACCCCGCGCCCAGGCCGACAAGCGGCACTACCAGGCGGAGGTCAAGCGGCTCGTCGAGGAGACGCCGGGGCTGCACCTGCGGCAGGAGACGGTCGAGGACCTCGTCGTCGAACGCGTGCCCGGCGGCGACCCGGCCGGGCCGGCATGGCGGATCCGCGGCGCGGTCGTCCGGGGCGACGCCGAGTACCGCGCCGCCGCCGTCGTGCTCACGACCGGCACGTTCCTCCAGGCGGTGATGCACACGGGCGAGGCCACGACGGCGGGCGGCCGGGCGGGGGAGGGGACGACGTCGGGCATCTCCCGCGCCCTCGGGCGGCTCGGCTTCACGGTCGACCGCTTCAAGACCGGCACGCCCTGTCGGCTCGCCGCCATCACGATCGACTTCGACCGGCTCGACGTGCAGCCCGGCGACCCGGAGCCGCAGCCCTTCTCCTTCCTCACGGACGCGATCGACCGCGAGCAGATGCCCTGCTGGATCACCCGCACGACGCCGGAGATCCACGACCTCATCCGGGCCAACCTCCACCGGGCCCCCATGTACACCGGCCAGATCGCCTCACGCGGCCCCCGCTACTGCCCGAGCATCGAGGACAAGGTCGTCCGCTTCGCCGACAAGGACGGCCACCAGCTGTTCCTCGAACCCGAGGGCCGCCACACCCGCGAGATCTACGTCAACGGGATCTCCACGAGCCTGCCGCGCGACGTGCAAGACGCCATGATCCGCCTCGTGCCGGGGCTCGAGCGGGCGGTGATCGTCCGCTACGGCTACGCCGTGGAGTACGACTACTGCCCGCCCGACCAGTTGACGGCCACGCTCGAGAGCAAGCGGGTGCGCGGCCTGTTCCTCGCGGGGCAGGTCAACGGCACGACCGGCTACGAGGAGGCGGCGGCCCAAGGGCTCGTGGCCGGCGCCAACGCGGCGCTCGCGCTGGCGGGCCGCGAGCCGCTCGTGCCCGCGCGCGAGGACGCATACGTCGGCGTGCTCGTGGACGATCTCGTCACCCGCGGCGTGGACGAGCCCTACCGGATGTTCACGAGCCGCGCCGAGCACCGCCTCGCCCTGCGGCACGACAATGCCGACCGCCGGCTCACGCCCCTGGCGGCCCGGCTGGGTCTCGCGGAGCCGGACCGCGTGGCCCGGCTCGGGGCGAAGGCGGCCGGGATCGAGGCGGCGCTGGCCGTGCTCGCGGCCGGCCGCGCGGGCGGGACGCCCCTGCTCGACCTGCTCAAGCGTCCGGAGTTCACGTGGGCCGACGCCGTGGCGGCGGCCCCGGCGCTCGCCGCGGTGCCGCGGGATGTCGCCGAGCAGGTGGAGCGCGACGTCCGCTACGCGGGCTACGTGGCCCTCGACCGCGAGCGGATCGAGCGGCAGCGGAAGCACGCGTCGCGGCCGATCCCCGAGGGCTTCGACTACGGCGCCGTGCGGCACCTGCGGGCCGAGGCCCGCGAGCAGCTCGCGCGGATCCGGCCGCGGACGCTCGGCCAGGCGGGTCGCGTGAGCGGGATCACGCCCGCGGACCTCGCCCTGGTGCTCGTCCATCTCGCAGTGCACGACGCCTGATCCGGATCACGCGCGAGGGCGATGCGATTCCGTGGCCCGGTCGCCTCGCGACCGGGAATCCGCCGTCGAGCAACGGACCGGAATCCGGTCGCGAGCCGACCGGACCACGGGGATGAACGCGATGTGTATCCTGCACTCACACCGCTCCGAGTGCCATGGTCATGCGCATCGTCCACATCACCGCCGGGGCGGGCGGCCGCATCTGCGGCTCGTGCCTCCACGACAACACGCTCGTGAAGGCCCTGCGGGCCCGGGGCGCCGACGCCCTGCTCGTGCCGGCCTACGTGCCGACGACGACGGACGAGGAGAACGTCGCCGAGCCGCGGATCGTCATGGGGGGCGTGAACGTCTGGCTCCAGGAGCATGCGGCCCTGTTCCGGCACACGCCCGCCTGGCTCGACCGGATCCTCGACTCGCGGTCGCTGCTCGCGTGGCTGTCGAGGCGCGCCGGCGGCACGCGGCCGGCGGATCTCGGCGGCCTGACCCTGTCATCGCTCCGTGGTGAACTCGGCAACCAGCGGAAGGAGGTCGCGAAGCTCGCGGCGTGGCTGGCGGCCGACGTGCGGCCCGACGTCGTCCACCTCTCCAACGCGCTGTTGCTCGGCGTGGCCCGGGCGGTCCGCGCGGCGACCGGCGCCCGGATCGTCTGCACCCTGTCCGGCGAGGACATCTTCATCGACGCGATCCCGGAGCCGCACCGCGCCGCGATCTGGGGCCTGCTCCGCGAGCGGGCGGCCGACGTCGATGCGTTCGTGGCGCTGAACGGCTTCTTCGCCGGCTTCATGGCGGATCGGCTGGCGGTCGCCCGCGAACGGATCGAGGTGATCCCGCACGGCATGGATCTCGCGACATTTCCGTCCACGCCGCCCGACCTCGCCGCGCGGCGGCGCGGCCGCGGCGGCAGGGCCACGGTGGGCTACCTGGCGCGGGCCTGCCGCGAGAAGGGGCTCGACCAACTGGTCCGTGCCCTCGGGATCCTGGCGCGGGAGCGCGACGTCGAGGTCGTGGCGGCCGGGGCAACCGTGGATGCCGAGCGCGACTACGTGGCCGGATGCCTGTCGCTCGCGCGGGATCTCGGCGTGGTTGACCGGTTCCGCTGGCTCGGCCAGGTGGACCGCGCGGGCAAGCTCGCGATGCTCGAATCGATCGACGCCTTCGCGATGCCGACGGCACACCCCGAGGCGAAGGGCCTGCCCGTGATCGAGGCCATGGCCGCGGGCGTGCCGGTCGTCGCCCCGGACCACGGCGCATTTCCGGAACTCCTCGACGGCGAACGGGCGGGGCTTCTGCACGTGCCCGCGGACCCCGTCGATCTCGCGGCGCGGCTCGGGGCCGTGCTCGATGATTCGCCGCTCGCGGCCCGGCTCGGCAGTCACGGCCACGCGCTCGTCCGCGAGCGCCACTCGGCCGCCGCCATGGCCGCGGCGCACGAGCGGCTCTACGCGTCGCTCGTCCGGGCCTGACACCAAGGTCCTCATGCCTCCACTGGAGCCTTGTGCACACGTCCTTCCTACTGAGCCTTAAATATTTTCGTCATGCCGATCCCGTCGCTTGCGCTCCGGGCTTCCTGGGTTCTGCGCATGACCGGGCTTTTCAATCGCCAAAAATCAGGGATTTAGCGAGGGGCTGCCCGTGCCCCGGGAGCCGGCCTTGGCGGCCAGCGAAGCCACGATGGCGCAGCCGCCACAGAGTGAGCAAGCCCTGGAGGGCGCAGCGAACGTCCGGCGATGGGGCATGGGCAGCCCCGAGCCACGGGAACGGTCGCCGATCATGCCGGATCGGCGTCAGGCGTCGCCCCGCGGCGGCTCGTCGCCGGCTGCGATCTCGCGGCCGTCCTTCCGCTCGGGGAACATCAGTGACGCCGCCACGCTCGTGCCGATCAGGAGCACGATCACGAGCAGCGACACCGCGGGATGCACGAGATGCCCCTTGGCGTGGGCATCCCAGCCACCCTGGGCCGCCAGCCACTCGTTGTGCCGCGCGGCCTCCGCGATCATCTTCAGGCCCACGAACACGAGCACCGCGGAGAGCCCGTAGTTGAGGAACCGGAACAGGTCCATGACCCCGGCCAGCAGGAAGTAGAGCGCCCGCAGGCCGAGGATCGCGAACACGTTGGACGTGAAGGCGATGAACCGCATGTAGGGCGTGCCCTTCTCGACCACGCCGAGGATCGCCGGCACGCTGTCGACGGCGAACAGCACGTCGGTGCTCTCCACGATGAGGAGCACGAGGAACAGCGGGGTGGCCATGAGCCGCCCGCCCTCGCGGACGAAGAAGCGGTCACCTGCGGAGGTGTTGGTCACCGGGATGATGCGCCGCAGGAAGCGGACCAGGGCGTTGTCGCCCGGCTCGTGCTCCTCGTCGCCGAACGCGAGCTTGATCCCGGTGTAGACGAGGAAGCCGCCGAACAACCACATGATCCAGTGGAACCGCTCCACGAGCTCGGCCCCGAGGAGCACGAACGTCAGCCGCATGATCACGGCGCCGAGGATGCCCCAGAACAGCACCCGGTACTGGTACTTCAGCGGCACGCCGAAGTAGCCGAAGACGACCGCGAACACGAAGACGTTGTCCATCGAGAGCGACCACTCGACGAGGTACCCCGTGAGGAACTCGAGGGCCGCCTTGTCGCCGAGCCACCACCACACCAGGCCGTTGAAGACCAGTGCCAGGGCCGACCAGAAGCAGGTCCAGAAGGCGCTCTCGCGCAGGGTCGGCTCGTGGGCCTGCTTGTGGAACACCGTCAGGTCGAGCGTCAGGAGCACCGCGACGAGGCCGCCGAACGCCAGCCAGTGGACGGCGTCGATCTCCACCGCGCCGGCCGGGGCGAGCACGGCGGCGTCGGCGAGGGGCAGCATCGGTGCCTCGGGGCGGGGGCGGAGGGCGGGACGGACCGACATCGTAGCCGCCGCGGTGATTCCGGGCACCCTCGGCCTCCTCGCCTCACCCCGTGGGAGAGGCCGGCCGCAGGCCGGGTGAGGGTGCAGGAGTGTGGCGTTCAGTCACCAAGGCACCCTCACCCCGGCCCTCTCCCCGAGGGAGAGGGTGAAGGAAAGAGCCCCCGCACGAAACTCGTCGTCATGGCGGCAAAGACCGGGGCGACGCGGTCCCACTCGCGGTCCTCCGCCTGGCAGAGGAGGAGCCAGACGGCCGTGGGGGTCTCGAGCGTGCGGACCTGCGCGGTGTTCGTGAGGTCGAGGAAGTAGAAGTTGAGGTCAACGCCCGACAGCACGTGGCCGGCCACCGCGTCGGTCGCGGGCTCCGCGTCGAGGTCGCGGTACTCGTCCCGCATCTCGGCCACCACCGCCGCCACGAGGTCGGCGGCGCGGCCGCCCGGCGCGTGGCCGCTCACCGACCAGAAGCCTCCCTCCGGCGCCTGGACGGTGACCGCCACGCGGCCCTCGCGGGCGTCTTCGGTGTCGAGCGACCAGGAGTCGGGATAGGAGAAGTCGAGGCCGAGCCGGTGGAAACGCACGGGTTCCGCTCCGCGGGGCGGTGAGGGGCCGGATTGTACGGCGGTTTTCGCCGTTCGCGAGAGGTCTGGACGCCGCTCGGAAGCGGCCGCTATCGTCCCCCCCCCCTCCGAGAGCGGCCGCGGGCCGCGCTCCGGGACGACACCCCCACGCTTCCGGCCATGTCGCAGTCGATCGGCACTCTCGTTCCAACGCGACGAACCCTGGCCGCCGGGCTCGCCGACGTCGCGCTGCCCGCCGCGATCCTCATGGCCGTGGCGGTCGTGCTCGCGCCGGTGCCGCAGCCGCTCGTGGACCTGCTCCTGGCCGCGAACCTCACCGTCGCGGTGCTCGCGCTCCTGGGGGCCCTGGCGGCGCGGACCCCGCTCGAGATGAGCGTGTTTCCCACCTTTCTCCTCGGGGCGACGCTCGTCCGGCTCGTCCTCAACATCGCCACCACGCGGCTCATCCTCTCGCGGGCCGCGATCGACGGGCCGGCGGCGGCGGGCCGCGTCGTGGAGGCCTTCGGCGAGTTCGTCGCCGCCAACGACCTCGTCGTGGGGGGCGTGATCTTCGCGATCATCGCGATCGTGCAGTTCGTCGTGATCACGGCCGGCGCCACGCGGACGAGCGAGGTCGCGGCCCGGTTCGCGCTCGACGGGCTCCCCGGCCGGCAGATGGCGATCGACGCCGAGGTGCAGGCCGGCGGGCTCTCCCGCGAGCAGGCCCGCCAGGCCCGGATCGACCTCCAGCGGCAGGCGGACTTCTTCGCCGCCATGGACGGGGCCAGCCGGTTCGTCCGCGGCGAGGCGGTTGCGAGCGTGATCATCACGGTCGTCAACATCGCGGGCGGCCTCGCCATCGGCGTCGCCGAGCACGGCATGGCGATCGACCGCGCCCTGGGCCTCTACTCGCGGCTCACGATCGGCGACGGCCTCGCCAGCGCCGTGCCGTCGCTGCTCGTCTCCGTGGCCACCGGGCTGCTGATCTCGCGGTCGAGCCACGCGACCGACCTGTCGCGGGAGATGGGCCGGCAGTTCACGGCGCGGCCCCACGTGCTGGCGATCACGGGCGTGTTCCTGGCGCTGCTCTCGCTCACCGACCTGCCGTTCCTGCCGCTGGCCGGCATGGCCGCGGTGCTCCTCGTCGGCGCCCTCGTCACCGCCCGGTCGGGCCGCCGCGCGGCCGAGCCCGTCGCCGCGGCGGAGCCGGCCCGCGGCGCGGCGCCGGCGCGCAACCTGTTCGGCGACGACCGGGTCGTAGTAGAGATCGGCCGCGGGCTCGTGGGGATCGCGGCCGGCCCCGGCGCCGGCCTCGTCGAGGCGGTCGCATCGCTCCGCACGCGGCTCGCCGCCGACATGGGCTTCGTCCTGCCGGAGGTCGTGATCCGCGACGACCTCGCCCTGCCCGACCGGGGCTACCGCGTCACCGTGGCGGGACAGCCCGTGGCCGAGGAGGAACTGCCGCCGGGCCGGCTGCTCGTGATTCCGCCGCCGGGCGCGGCCGACGACGTGTCGGGGCCCGGCGCGACCGACTGGCTCGACGGCCGCCGCTGCACCTGGGCCGGCCACGCGCAGGCCGCGGCGGCCCGCCGCCGGGGCGCGACCGTGCTCGACGAGCCGGCCTGCGTGGCCCGCGCGCTGGAGGGGGCTGTCCGCCGGCACGCCGCGCGGCTGCTGTCGCGCGAGGACGCGTCGCGGCTCGTCGAGTCGCTCCGCGAGTCGCAGCCGGCGCTCGTGGGCCAGGTGGTGCCGGAGCCGCTGTCGATCGCCAGGATCCAGCGGACGCTCCAGTCGCTGCTCGCGGAGGGGGTGCCGATCCGGCCGCTCGGCGAGCTGCTCGAGATCATGGCCGATCACGCGGCCGCGGCGGCCGACCCGGAGGAACTCGCGGAGGCCGTGCGGCGCCGCGTGGCGGCCACCATCTGCCGCCGGGCCCGCGATCCACAGGGCCGGGTCACGGTGGTGCGGCTCGCCGGGGCGGCGCTCGACGCCTGCTCCGGGCCGGCCGGCGCGCGGCCCGCGCCGCAGGTCGTGGCCGAGGTCCGCCGGGCGGTGCGGATCGCCGTGGAGCGTGGCGGCGCGCCGGTGGTCGTGGTGCCGGGCGGAGTCCGTCGGCAGGTCCGCGCGGCGCTGGCCCGGGAGTTGCCCAAGGTGCAGGTGTTGGCGGAGGAGGAGATCGCGGACGAGCGGGGCGTCGAGGAATTCGCCACGGTGGCGGGTGCCGAGCCGGCCCGCGCGGCCTGAGGGGAACGGACGGACCGGAGGACCTCGGCGGCCCCTGCGG
>JBJTPA010000206.1:0-4470 GCA_046074885.1 Planctomycetaceae bacterium | reverse complement strand
GTCGTGTTGTTGAAGCTCGCCGTGATGAAGGCGATGCCCGACGTCACGCTCTTCTTCTTGACTTTCGTTGACTTCGACATGAGACGCCCCTGCCTCGCGGCCCGGGATCCTGGAACACGACTACTTGAGGTCCTTGACGCCCTTCTTCCCCGCGACCGTCTTCTTCGGGCCCTTGTGGGTCCGCGCGTTGGTCCGGGTCCGCTGGCCGCGGACCGGCAGGCCGCGGCGGTGCCGCAGCCCCCGGTAGCTGCCGATGTCCTTGAGCCGCGAGATGTTCTGCGCGACCTGCCGCCGCAACTGCCCCTCGACGACGTAGTCCTTGTCGAGCAGGGCTGCGAGCCGCGCGAGCTCGTCCTCGTGGAGGTCACGGGCCGTGCCCAGCGGATCGACACCCGCCTTGTGGCACAGTTCGCGGGCCACGCGCGGGCCGACGCCGTACAGGTACTGCAGCGAGAAGACGGTCTGCTTCTCGGACGGAATGTCGACGCCCATCAAACGCGGCATGGCTTCGTACCAGGTGACGATCGGACGGTCACGGGCGCGCGGTCAGCCGCCCGTCGCCGTCGGCTGCCCGGTGCGGACCACCCGCACCCGCGCCGCCGCGGCCTTCCCCAGCCCATCCCTATCCCTGACGCTGCTTGTGGCGCGGGTCGGCGCAGACCACGAACACGACGCCGCGGCGCCGGACGATCTTGCACTTCTCGCACATGCGGCGGACGCTGGCTCGGACCTTCATCGGATTCCGTGGTGCGACCGACCACGCTGCGCAGGGGAGGGGAACTGGGGGAGCCCCAGACTATAAATCGACCCTCGGGTGCTTCACAAGGGGCCGGCCTGCCAGGGCCGTTTTTCGGCCCCGGGGCCCTCCTTCAGGCCGCGGGCTCGGCCGGCCCGACGCTTTCCCCCGGGGCAGGGGCCGCGGTCAGCACGACCGGACCACCGTCGGTGATCGCCACCGTGTGCTCGAAGTGGGCGCTGGGCTTCCCATCGACCGTGGACTGCGTCCAGTGGTCGGCCAGCACGCGGACCTTCTTGGAGCCCATGTTGACCATCGGCTCGACGGCGATCACCAGGCCCGGCTCGAGCGTGAAGTCGTGGTTCCGCCGGAACGCGGGGGTGCAGAAATTGGGGACCTGCGGATCCTCGTGCATGCTGCGGCCGATGCCGTGGCCGACGAAGTTCTCCACCACGGAAAATCCGTGGTCGCGAACGTACTTCGCCATCTCCGTGGCCACGTCGCTCCACCGGTCCCGCACGGCCATCAGCTCGATGGCCAGCGCCAGCACTCCGGACGTGCAGTCGAGGAGCCGGCGCACGTCGGGGCCGACCTCGCCGACCGGATGCGTGACGGCTGAATCGCCGCACCAGCCCCCGACGCTGCAGCCAGTGTCCACGCTCACGACGTCGCCGGCCCGCAGCACCCGCGGCCCGGGGATGCCGTGCACCACCTCGTCGTTCACCGAGATGCAGCAGGCCGCCGGGAACGGGACCTTGCCGGGCACGCCCTTGAAGAGCGCCACGGCGCCGTGCCTCGCGAAGAAGGCATCGACCGCCGCGTCGATCTCGGCGGTGGTGACGCCGGGCCGCACGACCCGGGCGGCCTCCTGGTGCGCGCCCCAGACCACGAGCCCGGCGCGGCGGATGAGGGCGATCTCACGGGGCGAGCGGAGGTTGACCACGGTGGCGATCCGGCGGACGGGAGGGAGCGGAACGATGGCGAGTATACCGGCGACGCGACCTCAGCCGCGGACCCGCGAGCGGCGTCGAAACCGCTCGACGGCGGCCTTGATCCGCCCGAAGATCTCCTCGGCCGTGCCCAGGCCGTCGATGCTCGCGAGCTTGCCCTGCCGGCCGTAGTAGTCGAGCAGCGGCGCCGTCTGCTCCTCGAAGATGGCGATCCGTCGCGAGAAGACCTCCGGTTCGTCGTCGGCCCGCTTCCGGGCCAGCATCCGCCGCACGAGCTCGTCCCGCGGCACCGCCAGCTCGATCACGCCGTCCACGCTGATCGCCCGGCGCTCGAGCATGTCGTCGAGCGTCTCCGCCTGGGGCAGCGTCCGCGGGAACCCGTCGAGCAGGCAGCCGCCGCGGCAGTCGGGCTCGAGCAGCCGCGCGCTCACCATCCCCACGATCAGCGGATCGGGCACGAGCCGGCCGGATTCCATGTAGCGGGCCGCCTCGAGCCCCTCGCGGGTCCCGGACCGGACGGCGGCCCGCAGCATCTCGCCCGTGGAAAGGTGGGGCACGCGCAGCAGGCCCGCGAGTCGCTGGCACTGCGTGCCCTTCCCGGCGCCCGGTGGCCCGACGAGGATGATGCGCATGGCTCGCCCGCCTCGCGAGGGCCGGACGCGGCGCGGAAGGCCGTCCCCGGCGCCGGGGCGGTCAACTCCTCTCCAACAGGCCGCCGTAGTTGCGCATCACCAGGTGGCTGTCGATCTTCTGCACGAGGTCGAACGCCACGCTGACGGCGATGAGCAGCCCGGTCCCGCCGTAGAAGCTCGCGATCTGCGGTTGGATGCCCAGGAAGCCGCTGACGATCGTGGGGATCACGGCGACGAGGGCGAGGAAGCCGGCGCCCACGTAGGTGATCCGCTCCATCACCCGCTCCAGGTAGTCGGCCGTCCGCTTGCCCGGCCGGTAGCCCGGGATGAAGGCGCCGAAGTTCTTGAGGTTGTCGGCCATCTCCTTCGGGTTGAAGGTGATCGCGGTCCAGAAGTAGCAGAAGAAGTAGATCAGCGCGATGTAGCAGAGGTTGTAGAGGAACGACTCGCCGCGGGTGAACGACGTGTGGAGCTTCTGCAGCAGGCCACTGCCGGGAAACGCGTTGCTCAGGTACTGGAAGATGAGCTGCGGGAACAGCAGCAGCGAGCTCGCGAAGATGATCGGCATCACGCCCGCCTGGTTGACCCGCAGCGGGAGGTACTGGCGGGTGCCGCCGTAGACGCGGCGGCCGCGGACGTGCTTCGCCGACTGCGTGGGGATGCGGCGTTGGCCCTGGGTCATGAAGACGACGCCTGCCACCACGCCCACGAACAGGGCGACGAGCACGAGGAGCGTCTCGACGCCCAGCTTGCCACCGCTGCTGCCGAGTTCCCAGCTGGTCTCCCGGCCCAGGTCGTAGAGGGCCATGGGCATGCCCGCCAGGATGCCGGCCATGATGAGCAGGCTGATGCCGTTGCCGATGCCGAACTCGTCGATCTGCTCGCCGAGCCACATCAGGAAGATCGTGCCGGCGGTCATCGTCATGACGGCGACGAACTGCCAGACGAACGGCAGCCGGCCGTCCACCAGGAACGCCTGCTGGATCAGCGGCTTGTCGCCGACCTGGGCCGACGCGAGGAAGGCCACGTAGGCCCAGCTCTGCACGACGCAGATCAGCACGGTCGCGTATCGCGTGTACTCGTTGATCTTCTTGCGGCCCGCTTCGCCCTCCTTCTGCAGCCGCTCGAGCGGCGGCCAGACGGTGCCGAGCAGTTGGAAGATGATCGACGCCGAGATGTAGGGCATGATGCCGAGGCCGAAGATCGTGGCCTGCGACAGCTGGCTCGCCGAGAACACCGCGACGGTCCGCAGCAGGTCGCCGATGCCACCCGACTTGCTCGGATCGGAGAAGGCGGCCATCGCCTGCGGATCGACGATCGGCAGCGGCACCTGCCAGCCGACGCGGTAGATGGCCAGCAGCCCCAGCGTCAGCAGGATCTTCTGCCGCAGTTCCGGGATCGTGAAGATGACGCGGAGTTTTTCCAGCACGGACCGGGCTCCAAGGGAGTCGCGCCGCCTTGCGCGGCACCAGAGCCTACCTGCCGGCGGGCTTTTTCCGCGACGCCTTTCCGACGTTCCGGGCGACGGCCGCCGGGCCGGGCAGCACGGTCACGGTGCCCCCCGCCGCGAGGATCTTCTCCTTCGCCTGGGCGCTGAACGCGTGCGCCGAGACCTTGAGCGGCTTCGACAGTGTGCCGGCGCCGAGGATCTTGAGATCCTCCCAGATCCCCTTGGCGACGCCGTGCTCCCGCAGCGTGGCGGGGGTCACCTCGCCGCCGGCCGGGAAGGCCTCCTCGAGGGCGGCCACGTTCACGGCCTTCACGATCCGGGCGTGGTCGTTGTGGAAGCCGCGCTTCGGGATCCGGCGGATGAGCGGCGTGCCGCCCCCCTCGAAGATGCCCGCCGCGGCCCAACCCGCGAGCTGGCCCTGCCCCTTGTTGCCGCGGCCGGCGTAGCGGCCCCGGCCGGAGCCGGGCCCGCGGCCCACGCGGAGCCGCTTCGTGTTGCCGTGGATGCCGGAGTTGACGTCGTTGAGTTTCATATCGGGTTTCGCTTCGGGACTGCTTCGCGGGGGTGGGGTCAGGACAGCGACACGCCGCGGAGCCGCTCGACCTCGGCCTTGGTCCGCAACTGCTTCAGGGCCTCGAGCGCCGCCTTCACGAGATTCACCGGGTTCGTCGAGCCGTGGGCCTTGGTGAGCACGTCGTGGAT
>JBJTPA010000205.1:0-2564 GCA_046074885.1 Planctomycetaceae bacterium | reverse complement strand
CGCCGCCGGCCCGCCGCCGTCCCCGGCCTTACTTGATCTCCAGCTGCGGCCGGGAGGGCTCCGGCCAGTCGACGTGGAAGAACCGGCCGCGCGGCCGGTCCGTCCGCTCGTAGGTGTGGGCGCCGAAGTAGTCGCGCTGCGCCTGCAGCAGGTTGGCGGGCAGCCGCTCGTGGCGGTAGCCGTCGTAGTAGGCCAGGGCCGTCATGAAGGCCGGCACCGGCACGCCGATCGTGGCGGCGGTGGCGACGACGTGCCGCCAGGCCGGCTGCGCCTTCGCGAGGGCCTCGGTGAAGTAGGGGGCGAGCATGAGGTTTTCAAGGTCGGGCCGCGCGCGGTAGGCCTCGGCGATCCGCTCGAGGAACTGGGCGCGGATGATGCAGCCGCCCCGCCACATCATCGCGATGGAGCCGTAGTCGAGCGGCCAGTCGTGTTCCTTCGCCGCGGCGGCGAGCTGCACGTAACCCTGGGCGTAGCTCGCGATCTTCGAGGCGTAGAGGGCCTGACGGACCTGCTCGACGAACTCGGCAGGCCGGTCGTGGCTGGCGAGGTCGGGGCCCTTCAGGACCTGGCTCGCGCGGACGCGAGATTCCTTCAGCGCCGACAGGCAGCGGGCGTAGACGGCCTCCGTGACGAGGGTGCTCGGCACGCCGAGGTCGAGGGCCAACTGGCTCATCCACTTGCCCGTTCCCTTGGCGCCGGCCTTGTCGAGGATCCGGTCCACCAGGAAATCGCCGGTGTCCGCATCCTTGACGGTGAAGATGTCGCGGGTGATCTCGATCAGGTAGCTGTCGAGGTCGCCGCGGTTCCACTCGTCGAAGACCTTGGCGAGGCCGTCGTTCGCGAGGCCGGCGCCGTGCTTGAGCAGCCAGTAGGCCTCGCAGATCAGCTGCATGTCGCCATACTCGATGCCGTTGTGGACCATCTTCACGTAGTGGCCCGCGCCCCGCGGCCCCACCCAGTCGCAGCAGGGGACGTCGCCCTTCGGGCCCACCCTCGCGGCGATGGCCTGGAAGATCGGCTGCACGAGCGGCCAGGCCGCCTTCGATCCCCCCGGCATGAGGCTCGGGCCCTTGAGCGTGCCCTCCTCGCCACCCGACACGCCGGTGCCGACGTACAGCATCCCGGCCGCCTCCACCTCCCTGGTCCTGCGCTCGGTGTCGGCGTAATGGGTGTTGCCGCCGTCGATGATGACGTCGCCCTTTGCCAGGAGCGGCAGAAGGGTCTTGATGAGCTCATCGACGGCGGGGCCCGCCTTGACCATCATCATCACCTTCCGCGGGGCCTTGAGCGCCGCGACGAGGTCCGCGAGGGTGTGACAGCCGACGACGTTCGGCTGCTTCCCGCGGCCGGAGGTGAAGGCGTCGGTGACGCTGGTCGTGCGGTTGTAGACCGCGATCCGGTGGCCGCGGCTGGCGATGTTGAGGGCGAGGTTCTCGCCCATCACGGCAAGGCCCACGAGGCCGATGTCGCACGTGCCCTGGGTGGTCATCCTGGCGCTGGCTCCTGCGGCGTGGCCGGGTGGCCGCGCCGGCGGCGCGCCCCGGGAAACTGGGAAACGTGGAGACTATATCGACCGCCGTCGCGGGCTACCAAGCACGGCACCTGGTTCCAGATGCCGTGCGGACTGAAGGAACGCGGGCGCGACGACCGATGCAGTGGCATCCGGGGCGTCCGAGTCCCCTGGGAAACTTGACCGGTCGGCCCGGGCTCCCGTAGTGTGGGGACGGTTTGGCACAGTGGCTCCGTAGCCAAGTGGCTAAGGCAGCGGATTGCAAATCCGCCATCGTCGGTTCGACTCCGACCGGAGCCTCTTCTTCCCCCCTCTCGCGCGTCCGGGCCTGTGACACGAGCGGCAGCGGCCGTCGAACCGGCCGGCTGGCCAGGACGTATCTCGAAGCAGCTCTGCCGGTGGCTCGACGCCAAAATCCCGTCGAAACGGCCGGGATTGTCCGGCCGCTTGACGATGGCTCGGGGTGCGGCTAATTTCTGGCAGTGTTGCGGCCGATCCCTGTTTTTTCGGGGTTCGGTTCCCGCGTACGGGCCGGCACGGCTACCGCCGTGCGGGCTCGTTTTCGTTCCTTGACAATCCGGTCGTGGTAGTTGGCATCTTGAAAAGAATGCCGAAGGGGGACCGTCTCAAGCGGTCCTCCGGAAGCGTTCTCCCAAGGCGATAGGCGGGTTTCGGCGGTCCTTCGTGGGCCGTGCGAACCCGCAGAGCGAGAAAATCGTTGCAGCCGGGTGTGTCGTCCGCGGGAAACCGCGGCGGCGAGATCCGGCGGTAGCTCATCCGAAAAGCGTGCTCGTTCGCGAGCCCTCGATTCGGGTGGTCAAGCTACAAAGGGCGCATGGGGGATGACTAGGCATCAAGAGGCTTTGAAGGGCGCGGAAGACTGCGATAAGCCCGGGGTAGCCGTCAAACAGGCGATGATCCCGGGATGCCCGAACTGACTGCAACTGAATCCATAGGTTGCAGTGGCGAACGCGGAGAACTGAAACATCTCAGTACCCGCAGGAGAAGAAAGAAAAATCGATTTCCTCAGTAGCGGCGAGCGAAAGGGAAACAG
>JBJTPA010000204.1:0-8860 GCA_046074885.1 Planctomycetaceae bacterium | reverse complement strand
GGCCACGACCTCGATCTCGCCGGTGGCGAGCTTCGGGTTCGTCGTGCCGGCGGGCCGCGCGCCCACCGTGCCGCGGGCGCGGATCACCCACTCCGGCCGCACGGCGCGGGCGGCGGCGAGCGTCGCGGCGGGGCTCTCGGGCCCGATCACCACCTGCGTCCGTCCCCAACGGTCGCGGAGGTCGACGAAGATCACCCCCTTGTGGTCGCGGACGCGGTCGACCCAGCCGCAGAGGTCCACCGAGGCGCCGACGTGTGAGGACCGGAGTTCGCCGCAGGTGTGGGTGCGCAGCACGTGAGGGGGGCCTTTCGTGGGGACTACGATTCGGTGTCGAAGGCCGACCAGACGAGCAGCGTGACGGCCAGCACGATCGACACGACGATCAGGGGAATGGCGACGTACCAGACCAGCGTCCGCGCGGTCTCCCCGAGGTCCTGCCGGTAGAACAGCGCGGCCAGCGCGACGACGGCCGACAGGAGCATCGTCCCGAAGGACGACCACGCGAGGATCTTCGTCACCATCGCCGACTATCCCGCAGTGGGCGAGACGAGGCGGCCGGCGCGGGCGGCGGCCTCGGCCTCCGCGCCGAACTCCAGTTCCAGCTGCCCGTCGTCGCCGGGGCCGACGAGTTCGCGGAACATCAGGCTCGGCTGGATGTCGCGGTTGTGCTGGTACTTCTCGCTGGCGTACTCGGTGATCGCGCCGTGAATCTGGTGGAAGAAGATCTGGCAGATCGGCACGCCGGGATAGATCTTGATCGGCTGCACCGCGAACATCTCCAGCGTCCAGTAGCCGCAGAAGCCGACGTCGCCGAAGCCGGCGGTGACGTGGACGAAGAGCCCCAGCCTGCCGACCGAGCTGCGGCCCTCGATCATCGGCACGAGGTTGTGCGTCTCGGTCCGCTCCACGGTCCGCCCCAGGTAGAGCTGGTTGGGCGCGAGCACGAGGCCATCCTCGGGGATGCGGATCCGCTCCACGCGGTTGCTCTTCCGCATGTCGAGCACCACCTCCTCGTAGACGAGCAATTCGTCGTGGAGCGAGAGGTTGTAGCTGTTGGGGTTGAGCCGGCTCTCGTCGAACGGGTCGATGACGATGTTGCGGCCGAGCTGCTGCTTGATCTCGTTGCCGGAGAGAATCATGGCGGCTGTCCCCGGGGCGGCGCGGGCGTTCGACGCGAGTGGGAGTCTACGCGGCGGCGGCGATTCCGACCACGGGAGCGGTCAGCGGACGCCCACTTTCGGGCACAGGTCGGCGAGCGGGCAGGCCTCGCACCGCGGCGTGCGGGCGGTGCACACGGTCCTGCCATGCTCGATCACGCGGTGGCTGAAGGCGATCCAGTGCCGCCGCGGCAGGAGGGCGACGAGGTCCCGCTCCGCCTTCACCGCGTCGGCGTGCCGGGTGAGGCCCAGCCGCCGGGAAATCCGTCCCACGTGGGTGTCCACGACCACGCCGGTCGGCTCGCCGAAGGCCGATCCCATGACGACGTTCGCGGTCTTGCGGCCCACCCCGGCGAGCCGCACGAGTTCCTCGAGCGACCGCGGCACCTCGCCGCCGTGCCGCTCCACGAGGGCCCGGCAGCAGCCGAGGATGCTCTTCGCCTTGGCCCGGAAGAACCCGGTGGTGCGGATCGCCGCCTCGAGGTCCCGCGGCCGGGCGGCGGCGAGGGCCGCCGGGTCGGGCCAGCGGCGGAACAGCGGGCCGGTCACGGCGTTCACCCGCTTGTCGGTGCACTGGGCCGAGAGGATCGTCGCCACGAGGAGCTGGAACGGGCTGGCGAAGTCGAGCGAGCAGCGGGCCTCCGGGTATGCCTCCGCGAGACGGTCGGCGATCCGGCCGGCCCGAGCTGCTCGCGTCGCCGCGGATTCCCGCCGGGAAACGGCCGGCGGCGACCCGCGCCGCGGCCGGGCCGACTTCGCCCGCGGACGTGGGGTGCTACGATTCATCGGTGTCGTCGGCCGCGGGCCGGCCGCCACGGGACGCGACGAGGCCGCGCGGGTTCAGCATGGAGAGGGACGCATCGGGCGGCGGTGACGGAGCATACGAGCCGCTTTACCTCGACGGCATCGGCAGGTTCAACGCCTGCGAGTACTTCGAGGCCCACGAGGTCTGGGAGGAGCTCTGGACCGAGTACCGCGGCCCGTCCCGCAAGTTTTACCAGGCCCTCATCCAGGCCGCGGTGGCCCTCCATCATTTCGGCAACGGCAACCTCCGCGGGGCCCGCAAGCTGCACGCCAGCGTCCACGGCTACCTCGAGCCCTACGCCCCGCGGCACCTCGGCCTCGACGTGACCGCCTTCCTGGCCGCGTTCGACGCCTGCCTCGCGGAGGTCGTGGCCGGTCCCGAGGACGATCCGCGGGCTGAACTCGACCCCGACCTGCTGCCCGAGATCCACCTCGATCCCGCCCCCGCCTGACCGCCCGCCCGAGACGCCGCATGTCCGACGAACCCCTCGCGTTCTCGC
The DNA here is from genome assembly GCA_046074885.1 of Planctomycetaceae bacterium. Lineage (GTDB taxonomy): Bacteria > Planctomycetota > Planctomycetia > Pirellulales > UBA1268 > QWPN01. Next base: position 6,399 of record JBJTPA010000204.1, on the reverse strand, counting down.
CCGAGCAGTTCCCCGGCACGGCCCGCGTCTTCCCCCTGCCCAACCTCGTGATGTTCCCCCACGTCATGCAGGCCCTCCACGTCTTCGAGCCGCGGTACCGCGCGATGTTCGAGGAGGCGATCGAGACCGACCGCCTGGTCGCGCTCGGCGTGCTGGCGGCCGGCTGGGAGGGCGACTACGAGGGCCGGCCCCCGCTGCGGCAGACCGCCTGCCTGTGCCGCATCGCCACCCACCAGAAGACGAAGCAGGGCACCTACAACGTGCTCGTGCTCGGCGTCCGCCGGCTGCGGCTCGTCCGCGAGCTGCCGCCCAAGAAGATCTTCCGCGTGGTCGAGGCCGAACTGCTCGACGACGTGCAGCCGCCCGACGCCACGCCCGCGGCGGCCGCGGCGCTCCAGCACGAGCTCCTCGACGCCTTCAAGCGGTCGATGCCCAAGATCCCCAACGCCTACGAGCAGCTCGACCAACTCCTCGGCAGCCAGATCACGCTCGGCATGCTCGCCGACATCGTGAGCTACACGATCGACATCGGCCTGGAGTCGAAGATGCGGCTGCTCGCGGAGTGCGATGTCTTCGCCCGCACGCGGCTCCTGCTCGACGCGATCGCGTCGCGTCCGGCACCGGCCACGTCTCATCGCGTGTTTCCTCCCGACTTCTCGGTGAATTGACCACGCCCCCGGGGCTTCCTGGCGGGACGTGAAAGCGCGTCAGGCCCGCAGGGCCGGGTTCGTCGCAGCCGGCGGAGGCCGAGCCGTGCCGTGCAGCAGGCAGCCCGGAGCGCGAGCGACGGGACTGCGGGGTCCAACGGCTCCGCGGTGGCCCGCCGACGCGGCGCCCCGCATTGTCCCCGCGCTGGCGCTTGGGGCTTCCTGACGGGATTTCGGTGCCGTGGTGAAGCGAGGGCGGTATGGTGGTTATCCAACGCCGCGACGAAACATCCACCACCATGAAAACCACGATCGGCTTCATCGGGACCGGCATCATGGGACGGAGCATGGCGGGGCACCTGCTCGCCGCCGGACATCCGCTCCACGTCCACAATCGCACGCGGGCGAAGGCGCAGGACCTCGTCGATCGCGGCGCGATCTGGCACGACGCAGTCGGCGACGTGGCCGCGGCGGCCGACGTGGTGATCACGATGGTCGGGCTGCCGGCCGACGTCGCGGAGGTGTATCTCGGCGGCACCGCGGCCGTGCCCGCGGGCCGGGGCATCGTCGCGCGGGCCCGGCCCGGCGCCGTGCTCGTGGACATGACGACGTCGAGCCCGGCGCTCGCCGTGCGGATCGCGGAGGCAGCCGCGGCCCGGGGCTGCGCCGCGATCGACGCGCCCGTGTCGGGGGGCGACGTGGGGGCGCGGAACGGGGCGCTCGTCATCATGGCGGGCGGCGACGCGGCCGCGTTCACGCGGGTGCGGCCGATCCTCGGACGCATGGGGAAGTCGATCACGCGGCTCGGGCCCGCGGGCGCGGGCCAGCGCTGCAAGCTGGCGAACCAGGTGGCCGTGGCGGTCGGGATGGTGGCCTGGTGCGAGGCGCTGGCGCACGCGAAGGCGGGCGGACTCGATCCGGCCGCGGTGCAGCAGGTGCTCGCCGGCGGCGCGGCGGGATCGTGGGCGCTCGCGAACCTCGCGCCGCGGGCACTGGCCGGCGACGTCGCCCCGGGCTTCCTCGTCCGGCATCTGCTCAAGGACCTCGCCATCGCGCGGGAGTGCGCGGCCGAGTCGGGCATCGACCTGCCCGGCCTCGCGACGGCCGAGCGGCTCTACCGGCTCGTCGCCGACCGCGGCGACGCCGACGCTGGCACGCAGTCGCTCTACCGGCTCTACGCGGGCGGCTGACGGCGAGGGTCGCGCCGCCACCACGCAGGTTGGTACAGTATCCGCATGCTGCCCCAGCCCAACGTCGTCGATCAGGCCCGCATCGAGAAGGCCGTCCGCGAGATCCTGCTCGCCGTCGGCGAGGATCCCGACCGGGAGGGGCTCGTCGAGACGCCGGCGCGCGTGGCCCGGATGTACGCCGAGCTCTTCGCCGGCCTGCGGCAGGACCCCGCCGTCCACCTGCGGAAGGCCTTCACCGAGAAGTACGACGAGATCGTGCTCGTGAAGGACATCGACTTCAACAGCGTCTGCGAGCACCACCTGATGCCGTTCATGGGGCGGGCCCACATCGGCTACCTGCCCGACGGCCGCGTGCTCGGGCTCTCGAAGCTCGCCCGGCTCGTCGAGGCCGTGGCGCACCGGCCGCAGGTGCAGGAGCGGATGACCGAGCAGATCGCCGACTACATCGAGAACGACCTCGGGGCCAAGGGGGTGGCGGTGGTCGTCGAGGCCACCCACACCTGCATGACGGTCCGCGGCGTGCGGAAGCCGGGCAGCGTCTGCGTGACGAGCGCGATGAAGGGCATCTTCAGGGCCAACGTGTCGAGCCGCGCGGAGGTCATGTCGTTGATCTACGGCGGCCGCGCCTCCTGACCCCACCGGCGGCTCCGGGCGCAACCTGGGACCGCCGCCCCACCCGGACGCGACACCCATGCGGCTCCTGCTCGACTTCCTCCTGCGGTTCGGCTGGGGGCTGGCCGCCGGGCTCGTGATCACGTCGCCGGCCGCCGTGACGGCCGGCTTCTTCCGCGTCAACAGCCTCGTCGTGATGGGGCTCGCGACGTTCGCGGCCCTGCTCGCGCCCGCGGCCGGCGGGTCGTGGCACCTGCCCGCGGCGGCCGCCGTGGCCGCCTGGATGGCGAGCGTGGCCTGGCTCGGCGAGAAGCGGCGGGCGGGCCTCGTGCTCGGCATCGCCACGGCGCTCGTGCTGGCGGCCGCGACGATCCTCCTCGTCCCGGGCGCCGCGGCGCCGGCGTCGTCGGCCGGCTCCGTCGGCGTCCTGCCCCCCGCGGCCGGCCGCCTCGTCTCCGGCCTCGTCGTCGGCCTCACCGTGCACGCGGTGCTGCTCGGCCACTGGTACCTCAACGCGCCCGGCATGAGCGTGGCGGCGCTCCGGTTGGCGATCGTGCACGCGCTCGCCGCCTGGGGGGCGTGCCTCGCTGTGGAACTCGTCGCGTCGGCGCCCGCGCTTGCCGAAACCCTCCGCGCCGCCGATCCCGCCACGCGGGCGCTCGTAGCCCTCCGCTGGCTGGCGGGGCTCCTCGGGCTGCCCGTCCTGCTCGTCATGGCCCGGAAGACGCTCGAGATTCCCAACACGCAGAGCGCCACGGGTATCCTGTACGTCGCCTGCCTGGCGGCCATCCTCGGGGAGCTGACGGCGCAGCTGCTCGCGTCCGCGGCCTGACACCATGCGCATCACCTACGCCTGCCCCGCCTGCCACGCCGCCGCGACGCACGACCGCGTCGAGGACCGGGAGTCCCTCGACTGCCCGGCCTGCGGCGCGACGCTCCCGGTGCCGGCGGGGGCGCTCGAGTGGCGGCGTCAGGACGGGGCGGGTCGCGCCGTGCTGCGCCGCTGCCTCGTCTGTCCGGGGGGCGAGCTCTTCGCCCGGAAGGACTTCCCGCAGCGGCTCGGCGTGGCGATCGTGGTCGTGGGTTTCGCGGCCAGCTGCGTGACCTGGGGGATGCGGATGCTCGTCCCCACCTTCGCGATCCTGTTCGCGACGGCGCTCGTGGACGTCGTGCTCTACCTCGTCATGCCGGAGTGCCTCGTCTGCTACCGCTGCGCGGCCCGCTATTCGGGAGACGGCGTGGCCGACGGGGCGGGCGGGTTCGACCTGGAGACCCACGAGAAGCATCGGCAGACCCGGGCGCGGCTCGCCGCGGCCCGCACGTCGGCGCCCGATCGCGCGCCGTGAACCCGCGTCGGGGTGAGGGATGGACGCCGACCAGAAGCGGATCGAGGAGGACCTCCGGGGCATCGTCTCGGGTGAGGTGCTCTGCGACGACGCCAGCCGCGCGATCTACGCCACCGACGCCAGCCTGTTCGAGGTGCGGCCGCTGGCGGTGGTGTGGCCCGCTCGGCTGCCGACGTGGCCGCGACCGTGCGCTGGGCGGCCGACCAGGGGATCGCGGTGCACGCGCGGGGTGGCGGGTCGAGCGTCTGCGGAGGATCGCTCGGCGGCGGAGTCGTGATCGATTGCGCGCGGTTCATGCGGCGCATCGTCGCGACCACCGGCGACACCGTGCGGGTGCAGCCCGGCGTGACCGCCGCCGAGCTCGAGGGGCATCTGCGCCGGCTGGGCCGCACGTTCGGCCCCGACCCCGCGAATCCCGACGCGACGACGGTCGGTGGCATGATCGGACGCAACGCCTCCGGCAGCCGGTTCGCGCGGCATGGCGCCGTACGCGGTCGGATCGCGGCCGCCGAGGCGGTGCTCGCGGATGGGGCGATCGAGGAGTTCGTGCCCGTTCCGGCGGATGTTGTGGCCGTCGGGAATCCGGCGCCCGGAAGACTGGCGGGGCTCGCCATGGGATTGTCCGGAATCGTGGCCGCGCACCGGGCGACGATCGCGCGGATGCAGCCCGCGACGCGGGCGTCACACGGCGGCTACAGGCTCGACGACGTCGTGCGGGACGGCATGGTGGATCTGCCGCGGGCGCTGTGCGGCTCCGAGGGAACGCTGGCGATCGTCACCGAGGCGACGGTGCGGACGGTGCCCGCCGACGCCGACGCCGCGGTGGGGTTGCTGCTGTTCGACTCGCTCGACCGGGCGGCCGAGGCGGCGGTGCGGCTGCAGTCGCTCGGACCATCGGCCTGTGATCTCTTCGACCGCCGGCACCTCGCGCTGGCCCGCGGCACGAAGCCGGCCTTCGACCTGCTGATCCCGCCGGTGGCCGAGGCCGGGCTGCTCGTGGAATTCGTCGACGCCGCCGCGACATCGAGCCGCAAGCGGCTCGATGCGGCGATGCGGCTCATGCAGCAGGGGCGGCACGGCTGCGTCGACATGAGGCGGGCGGAGGACGCGGGGGACGCTGCCTTCTTCTGGGAGCTGTCCCGCAACGTCGTCTCGACACTGCACGGCGTGCGGGCGGCGGTGCGTCCGGTGCCGTTCATCGAGGACATCGTCGTGCCGCCACGGGAGCTGCCCGCGTTTCTGCGCCGGCTCCAGGAGGTGCTGAAGCAGCACCAGTTCACGGCGATGATCTTCGGCCATGCCGCCCAGGGGCAGGTGCACGTGCGACCCTATGCCGATCCGAGGGACCCGGCCCAACGCGAGCGGCTCGTCGCCCTCGCGGATGCCGTCTGTCGTGAGGCGGCGGACCTCGGCGGCACCATCGGCGGGGAGCAGGGCCTGGGCCTGTCCCGCACCGGCGTCTTCGCCCGGCACTTCCCCGAGATGGCCGCGATCTGTGGCGAGGTCAAGCGGCTCTTCGATCCGATCGGGCTGCTCAATCCGGGGCGGGTCGTCCCGGCCGGGGATGCCACCGCACCGGTTCGGGCGTCGCTCCGCGAGGGACTCGCGGGTGGCTCCGGCTCCGGGGTGGCACCACTGCCGGTGCTCGTTCCATCCGCGGCGCAGCTCGGCGTCGAGGTCGACGCCTGCAACGGCTGCGGTTCGTGCCGGAGCCAGCAGGGTTCCGGCCGCATGTGCCCGCGATTTCGCGAGAACCCCGCCGAGGAGGCGTCGCCCCGGGCGAAGGCGAACCTGCTCGCGGCCGTGCTCTCCGGAACGCTCGACCCGCGGGCGCTCGCGGGTGACGCCGTCCGCTCGATCGCCGACACCTGCTTCAACTGCCACCAGTGCCGCAGCGAGTGCTCGGCCGGCGTGGACATCCCGGCGATCGTGATGGCCACCAAGGCCGCCCACCACGCGGCGAACAGCCTGCCGCTCACGCGGTGGATGGCGTCGCGGGTCGACCGGCTCTCGGCTCTCGGCGGCGCCACGTGGCCGCTTTCCAACTGGGCGCCCGCCAATCCGCAGGCCCGCTGGGTTCTGGAGCAGACGGTCGGCATCGCGAGGGGCCGGAAGCTCCCCGAGTTCAGCGGCAACCAGCTGATCCGCTGGGCGGCCCGTCGCGGCCTGACGAGGCCATCGCGGCGGAGCGGGCCGCGGGTGCTCTACTTTCTCGACACCTACGCCCGTCGGCACGACCCGCTTCTCGCGCAGGCGTTCGTCGCCGTCCTCGAGCGGAATGGGATCGGGGTGTTCATCGACCCGAGACAGGTGGCCTCGGGCATGCCGCTGGTCTCGGAAGGGGATCTCGAGGGAGCACGGCGGCTCGCCCGCACCAACGTGCGGATCCTCGCCGAGGCCGTTCGTCTCGGCTACCGGATCGTCGCCACGGAGCCCTCCGCGGTCACCTGCATCCGGCACGACTACCCGCTGCTCGTCGAGGACGACGACATGGAGCGGGTCGTCGCGGCGACGTGCGACGCGACCACGTTCCTGTGGGAACTGCATCGCGCCGGAACGCTCCGGCTCGATTTTCGCTCGCTCGCCGCCCGGATCCTCTACCAC
>JBJTPA010000203.1:0-11301 GCA_046074885.1 Planctomycetaceae bacterium | reverse complement strand
CGACATCGTGATGCCGAGCTGCCTGCAGACCTGCTCCGTCACGGCCTTGACCAGCGCGTCGTGGTCGACCGCCGCCGGGGCGGGCCGGCTGGCGGTGCCCGGTTCCGCTCCCATCGGTGGCGGCGCATCGAACGCTTTCCGGGTGACGCCCGTGGCGTTCCAGCTGGAGCGGAAGACGTCGTTGGCACAGATGTCGCAGTTCTCCATCCCCGGCTCGAGCCGGGGGTCGGTATAGCCCCACTTGGCCTTGAGATCGAGGAGTTCCTTCGTCTCCGACTTCGTGAGAAACGTCACGCGGCCGAGATCCTTCGCCAGCATGAGGATCCGGCAGTAGGCGTCGAGGATCTCCGTCCACCAGTAGGCCTTTTCCACGGACTCGCCGAAGCTGACCGTGCCGTGGTTCGCGAGGATCACGACGTTCGACTTCTTCACGAACGGCTTCACCGTGTCGGCGAACTTCTGGCCGCCGGGCGTCTCGTAGCGGGTGATCGGCACGTCGCCGAGGAACACCTCCACCTCGGGCAGCACGCACTGCGGGATCGGCTCGCGGGCCACGGCGAAGGCCGTGGCGTGCGGCGGGTGGCAGTGGACGACGGACTTGATGTCGGGCCGCTCCTTCATGATCGTGAGGTGCAGCAGGATCTCGCTCGACCGCTTGCGATTGCCGCCGATCTGCCTGCCTTCCATGTCCACGATGCACAGGTCGGAGGGCTTCATGAAGCCCTTCGAGATCATCGTGGGCGTGCAGAGCACCTCGTTGGGGCCGAGGCGGTAGGAGATGTTGCCGTCGTTGCCGGCGGCGAAGCCCTTCGCGTAGATCCGGCGGCCGATGTCGCAGATCTCCTCCTTGAGCTGGGACAGCGACTTGCCCGGCGTCGCGATCTTCGTGGCCATGGTCATTCCTCCTTCGTGTTGGTGTGCGGCGGTGGTCGTCTCTATCGATTCTTGCCCACTTTTCGGGCCGCGGTCGGATTGCGGGGCGTGCGGGTCATGACGGTCGTGCGGGGCGCGCGGCCAGATTGAGCCCATCGACGAGCGCCGCGACGTAGGCATCGACGGGCTTGTCGAGCGGGCGGAACGGCTGGGCCGCCTCGCCCCCCTCGCTGAAGGCGACGAGTTGGCCGTCCCCGGCGCCCAGGTCGTCCCAGGCAACGAGCGGCTCAGCCGTCCCGTCGCCGGCCGCCAGGTCCGCCGCCGCCAATGGCACGATCACGCGGAGCACGGCCCCGCGCATCGTCGGATGCGGCTCGACGAGCGTCACGGTGCCGATCGTGCGGCCGAGTCTCATGGATCGCCTCACTGGGAATGGCCGGGGGAATGGCCCTTGCACGCGCAGCCGGCGGCCGCCGGGGCGAGCTCCGGGGGCACCGGCCCGCCCGGGCGGTCGGCGAAGTCGGCACACGCGCGTTCGAGCCCGCCGGCGAACGCGGTCGGCTCGACGACGAGCAGGTTGGCGGCGCAGTCGGCCACGGCCGCGGCGAGCGTCGTGGCGTCGCGGGCCGTGACCGCACGCAGGCTCGGCGCGCGATTCGCGACGGCGACGGCCAGGGCGGGCCGGGAGGTGAGCAGCACGCCCCGTGCCCCGTCGCGGGAGGCATGGAGGGCGAGGGCGGACACCACGTCGGCCAGGCCCGTGGCGGGCAGCCGCTGCGCCCGCGGCACGGCGCGGGCGACCGCCGCGGCGCGGGTCGCGACCTCAGGGCGGCCGTCCACGTGGGCGATCACGAACGGGATGCGGTGCGCCGACGGGGCGTCGGCCCGTGGAGCGGGCTCACGTGCGATGGCGATGCCCGCGTCGCGCGCGCGGTCGCGGGCGGCGGGCGTGATCACGGCCCGGGCCGACACCACCAGTTCCCGGGTGCCGGCGGGCAGCCGCTCCACGTGGGCCAGCGAGACGACGGCGTCGGTGATCGTGACGGCCTGCGGCGTCGGCGCCACCGCCATGGACGCCGCGCCGGTCGTCGCGGGGCCGCGGGCGGTTATCCGGCGGACCACCTCCTCGACGAGGATGCGGATCGCGGCGGCGTCGAGCTGTGGCGGAACTGGGGCGGCCATGGCGGTCACTCGTCGATGAGCGCGATCGTGCTCCAGCGGGCTGGCGTGGCGTCGCACGTGAGCACCTCGCGGAGCAGGCGGCCGTCACTCGTGATCACGACGGTGTCACCCGGCGCCGCCGCCACGGTGTCGATCGCCACCTGCGGGTCGCCGTCGGGACCCTCGCGGTCGGCCATCAGCGGCTGGACCACGAGCAGCCGGGTGCCCGAGAGCGACGGGTGCTTCACCGTCGCGGTCGCCGTGCCGAGGATGCGGGCCAGTTGCATGGATGGTGGCGGCGCTCAGGTGATCGCGGCCGGGCTCCCGAGGATGCGGAGGTCGTCGACGAGCGTGCAGCGCCGCTGCCGGGTGAACGTCAGCGGCGTGGTGACGCCCTCGCCGGTTGGCGTGGCGATCGAGAACGACAGGTAGCCCTCGCCGCCGAGGCCGAGTCCTGCGACGCTCGGCCCGTTCTTCACGAACAGCGTCGTGTCGAGCAGCCGGCCCATCTTCGTCATGTTGCGCACGTCGCGGGAGTGGATGATCGCCGTGTGGCGAAAGCCGTGCTCGCTCTCGTGGGCCCGGGCGATCGCCTCGTCGGCGTCCTTGCAGCGGACAAACGGAAGGAAGGGCATCATCTGCTCGGTGGGCACGAACGGGTTCGCCACGTCGGTCTCACCGAAGACGAGCTCGACCCCGTCGCCACAGGCCGCCCCGGCGGCCTTGGCCAGGAGCGACGCGTCCTGGCCGAGGAGGTCCTTGCAGGGGACCCAGTGGCGATGGGCGCCCTCGCCCGTCATCACGATCGCCCGCTTCGTCAGGGCGTCGACCTGGCCCGGGGTGAGCCTCAGGGCCCCGGCCCGCTCCATCGCCGCCATCATCCGGTCGAAGATTGCTGCCACAACGAACACCTGCTTCTCGCCGATGCAGAGCAGGTTGTTGTCGTACGCGGCGCCCTGGATGATCGAGCGGGCCGCGTGGTCGAGGTCGGCCGTCTCGTCGACAACCACGGGGGGATTGCCCGGCCCGGCCACGATCGCCCGCTTGCTCGACTGCAGGGCGGCTTTCGCCACGGCCGGCCCGCCCGTCACGCAGATGAGCTTGACGCCCCGGTGGTTGAAGAGGGCGCCGGCCGACTCGAGCGACGGCTCCGCCACGAGCGACACCAGGTTGTCGATGCCGATGTCGCGGTGGATCGCGGCGTTGAACCGGCGGACGCCCTCGGCCGCCACCTTCCGGCCGCTGGGATGCGGGTTCACGACCACGGTGTTGCCGGAGGCGATCATGTTGATCGCATTGCAGGCGATCGTGGGGAGCGAGTGGGTGACCGGCGTGATGGCGCCGATGACGCCGAACGGGGCGTGCTCGATCACGGCCAGCCCATGGTCGCCGCTGAACACCTCGCTCGTCATGAACTCGACGCCCGGCACCTTCTCGCCGAGCACCTTCAGCTTCTCGATCTTGTGGTCGAGGCGGCCGATCCGCGTCTCGGCGAACTCCATCCGGCCGAGTTCCTCGGCGTCGTCGATGGCGATCCGGCGGACGTGGGCTATCGCCTTGCGGCGGCCCTCGACCCCGAGCCGCTCGAGCTGCGCGAAGGCCTCGGTGGCGGCGGCCACGGCCTCGTCGACGCTGCCGAAGACGCCATTGGCGCCCGCGAAGGTGCCGTCCGCGGCCGGGCCGGATGCAACGGACGGCTGCGCCGCCGTTGATCCGTCGTGCCCCAACTGGTGGAGCACCTGGCGGACGATCTCGGCGATGTCGGGGGCGTTGGTCACAGGAGGGGAAGGGGCGGCGGTTGCCATGCGATCAGCTCCTCTTGAACACTTCCTTGCCCTCGATGCGCACGGTGTCGACGAGACCGATCACCACGGCGTCGATGGGCAGGGACTTGGTTTCGGGGGTCAGGCGGGCGCTCGAGCCCTGGGTGACGAGGACGAACTGGCCCTCGCCGGCGCCGAGCGTGTCCACGGCGATGAACGTGCGGCCCGTGGGCACGAGCTGCGTGCGGGTCTTCTCGTCGAGCCGGTAGGGCTCCACGACGAGCAGCTTGTGCCCGGTCATGGCCTCCGCCTTCTGCGTGGCCACGATCGAGCCGGTCACCAGCGCGACGAACATCAGGCACCTCCGCGGCCAGGGCCGCAAGTTTCAACGCACAGCAGGTCGCGGGCCTGCCGGGCAACGATGAGTTCCTCGTTCGTGGCAACGACCCACACGGCCACCCGCGAGGCGGCCGACGAAATCCGCCGCTCACCCGAGCCCGAGGCGTTGGCGGCCGGATCGAGTTCGATGCCGAGTTCGCCCAGGTTCGCGAGCACCGCCGCCCGCGTGGCCGGCGAGTTCTCGCCGATGCCGCCGGCGAAGGCGATGGCGTGGAGGCCTCCGAGTTCGACGACGCCCGCCCCCAGCCAGTGACGGACCGCCGCCACGTAGACCTCGATCGCGGTCCGCGCCCGCTCGCTGCCGGCGGCCGCCGCCTCCTCGAGGTCGCGCATGTCGCCGGACGTGCCCGACATGCCGGCCAGGCCGCTCTTGCCAGAGAGCTCCGCGAGCAGATCCTCGAAGCTCCGCCCCGTGGCCTTGGCCACGTGGACGAGCGCGAAAGGGTCGAGGTCGCCCGCCCGGTTGTTTTGGGGCAGGCCCGACTGCGGGCTCATCCCCATCGACGTCCCCACGCTCCTCCCGTCGCGGATCCAGCAGACGCTGCTCGATCCGCCGAGGTGGCACGAGATCGCCCGCAGCGGCCGTTGCGGCACGAGGGCCGCCAGTCGCTCCGCCACGAACCGATGGCTCGCCCCGTGAAAACCCCAGCGGCGGACCAGGTGCTCCTCGGCCCACTCCGTCGGCACGGCGTAGAGCCCGTTGCGCGGCGGGATGGTCGCATGAAAACCCGTCTCGAACGCCGCCACGAGCGGCACGTTCGGGAGCCGTTCACCCATGAGACGCATGGCCCGCACGTACGGCGGATTGTGCGCCGGGGCCACGGCCGCCATCTCCTCCATCGCCGCGAGCACGTCGGGTGTCACGCGGACGACGCCGCCGGCCCGCCCGCCGTGCACCGCCTTGAACCCGACGGCCGCCACCTCGTCGATGCTCGCGAGAGGGCCGCCGGCACCGGTGAGCTGATCGACCGCCGCCTCGAGGGCGACGGCGTGATCGGGCACCGGCATGGCCGCCTCCACGGTGCGGCCGGCGAGCGTGGCATGGACGCGGCTTTCCGCCGCCCCCACCCGCTCGACGCCGCCCCGCGCGAGCTCGCGTGCCCCCTCCGCGCCCGCCGTGTCGGGCAGGTCGAAGAGGCGGTACTTGAAGCTCGTGGAGCCGAGATTCGCGACCAGGATCTTCACGTGAGGGGTTCCGCAGGGCTCCCGACGGTCACGCGAAGAACGAGGCCACGAGGGCGTCGGCGGGGCGGGGGATGACGTGGCTGGCGACGAGTTCGCCCACCTGCTGGGCCGCCGTCGCGCCGGCCTCGACGGCCGCCCGCACGCTGCCCACGTCGCCCTGCACCACCGTCGCCACGTAGGCGTTGCCGATGCTGATGCGCTTGAGGATCTTCACGTTGGCCGCCTTGGCCATCGCGTCGGTGGCCTCGACGAGGCCCACGAGTCCCTTGGTCTCCAGAAGTCCGATCGCCGTGTTCATGTCAGTTCCTGTGTGAAAGGGTCCTGTCCGAAAGGGTTTCAAAAACGATCCGCTCGACGGGCCCGCCGGTCAGCCGGCCTTGCCCGGCAGGACGACGCCGATGTCCTCGTGGGGACGGGCGATCACCTGCACGCTCACCACCTCGCCGATCCGGCCGCCGGCCGCCGCACCCGCGTCGGTCGCCGCCTTCACCGCGGCCACGTCGCCCGAGACGAACGCCGTCACGAGCCCGCTGCCGATCTTGTCCCAGCCCACGAATGCCACGTTCGCGGCCTTCATCATCGCGTCCACCGCCTCGACGAGGGTGACGAATCCCTTCACCTCGATCATGCCGAGGGCTTCCACGTTCTTCGCCATCTGTCTGTCCGCTCCTCTCGTTCTCCGTCCACCGTTCCCCGCGGGGTCGCCCCCGCCGACCGCGCCGGCACGCGCCGGCTGCACGGTCGTTGTGTTCGTGTCGCGGGATCGTGCCGGGGCCCGGCCCGGTCGTCCCGCTTCCGGCTCATGTCTGCCTCACCAGTTCGACGCCCTCCGCGTGATCGAGGTCGGCGGCGTTGCCCTCGTCGGTGTCGATGTGCACCTCGAGCTTGCTCGTGGCATCGGCCCGGACGAGCAGGTCGCGAAACACCGTCCCGCACGAGCCCCTGATCACCAGGCTCATCCGGTCGCCGTCCTTGACGCCATAGCGATCGGCGTCGGCGAAACTCATGTGCACGTGCCGCTCGGCACGGATCACGCCCTCGGCGAGCTCGATCGCGCCGGCCGGACCGACGAGCACGCAGCCGGGCGTGCCGGCGATCCTGCCGCTCGGCCGCACCGGCAGGTCGATGCCCAGCGAGATGCCGTCGGTGAACGCGAGCTCGACCTGCGACGCCTTGCGGGTCGGGCCGAGCACGCGGACGGTCGGGAGCATCTTCCGCTTGGGGCCGACGAGCATCACCGTCTCCTCGGCGGCGTAGAAGCCGTCCTGGTAGAGGGGCTTCATCGGCGTGAGCGTCCGTCCCGGGCCGAAGAGCTTCTCGACGTGCTGGTCGGTGAGGTGGCAGTGGCGGGCCGAGATGCTCACCACGAGTTTTGGCTCGGCCGCAGCGCCCGGCGGCCGCGGCGCGCGGAGGACGATTTCGCGGACGATCCGCTCGATGGCGGCCCGGCCGAGTCCGGGACGGGGCAGCGTGGCGTTCATGTGGTCGTGCGCCTCCGGCGTGGCGACGAGTGCGCGGCCGGATCCGCGCCATCGACGGAGGCAAGCAGCAGCTCCGCACCCGCGGCGGCGATGCGGCGGCGCCAGTCGTCCGCGAGGGAATCGTCCGAGACGAAGACGTCGATCGCATCGAGCGTCGAGACGAGCGTGAGGCTCCGGTGCCCGAACTTCGAACTGTCGGCGACCACGATGACGCGGCCGGCGGCCCGGAGCATGGCCTGCTCGGTCTCCGCGAGCAGCAGGTGGGCGTTGAAAAGCCCCTCGTCGGCGATGCCGGCCGCCGACAGCACCGTGGTCGTCACGTGGAGGCGGCCGAGCAACTCGTTCGCATAGGGGCCGAGGCAGACACCGGTGCGCGGCGACACGTAGCCCCCGAGCAGGACGAGGTCGGTCCGCGATTCGGTGGCGAAGAGGTTGGCGACGGGCAGGCTGTTGGTGACGACCTGGAGCGGCCGCCCCACGAGCAGGCGGGCCACCTCGTAGGTCGTCGTGCCGCCGTCGAGAAGCACCGTTTCCCCGTCGGCAATCACGTCGGCCGCGCGGGCGGCGATCGCCCGTTTGGCATCCCAGTGCATGGTCTGCCGCTCGTCGAACTCGCCAAGCCGGGGCAGGCCCCCGGCGTAGAGCACGCCCCCGTGCGTGCGCCGGGCGTTTCCCTGCTCCTCGAGCGCGTCGAGATCGCGGCGCACGGTCGATTCCGACACGTCGAGCGCACGGACGAGCTCCTCGAGCGAGGCGAAGCCCCGCACGCGGATCAACTCGAGCAGTCGACTGCGTCGCTCGTGGTTTTGCACGATCGCGATCATGGGAAGGAATGAGACGGCGTTATTCCATCAAAAAACGAGTGTAATCCGTCACCCAGCGATTGCAATCTTCCTGCGCATCTTTCATTGTTCCGCGGTTTTGCGGCAGAGGCTGCCCAGGACATCATCCAAAAGCAGCCTAGGTCACGCCCAGAACAAGCGCGGACGATTCGGACGATTTGCACGCTTTTCGCCGGAACTACGGAAATCCGTCATCGCAGCGACAGGAAGCGCGCATGCGACCCGTTCGATCAGGCCGGCCGACGCCGCAGCCAGAGTCCGGTGGCCACGAGCGAGATGCCGCTCGACAGCAGGTTGATGCCCACCAGGAGCCCCACGTAGACGACGGCCTGCTCCTTGGTGCTCGTGAGCAGGAGGCCGCCAAGGAAGGCGGTGACGATGCCATCGAGGAGCAGCCAGCCGCGCGGGAAGGAACTCGGGGCGGAGACGGCCGCCGTGAGCTTCGCGGCGGCCTCGAACAGGATCACGACGCCAAGGAACGTGGCCAGGACGTGGATGCCCTCCACCGGAATGGCGAGCATCGCCGTGCCGGCGACCACCGAGAGCACGCCGCAGAGCAGCGTCAGCCAGAACCCGCGCCACGTGAACGTCAACGCGCTCATGCCGATCTGGGACACGCCTCCGGCGACGAGCGCGATCCCGACCAGGAAGTCCACGACCGTCGAGGCCGCCCACGGCGCGGCGATCGACAGGCCGCCCAGCAGGGCCAGGATGCCGCCCACGACGAGGCACGACGACGCGACGCGCGACAGGGAATCGGGTTCCGTGGGTGAGTTCATGGTCAATGGCCTCCGCGATGCTCGTGACGGCGTGGAAGTGTAGCGTGCCGATGCGGACGGGTCACGCGGCGCTCAGCCCTTCCATCCGCCGCCAGGCGCTCACCTGGCCGAGGTGCATCATCATGTGGCCGCCGCAGTAGAAGGCCTGCACCGAGCCGATCGTCGGGAACAGGTCCCTCATCCGTCCCTCCGCGGGGTTCGGCTTCTGGAGCACCTCGTCCGCGACGTGCCGCAGGGCCGCCAAGACCATCCGGTGGGCTTCACGGAAGAAGTCGACGATCTCGTCGCGCGACGGGTACAGGTCGCCGTCGGGATCATCCACGCAGGCCGCGTCCTTCGAGAACCGGACTTCGAACTGGTCGGGAAGCGAAGGAGCAGGATGCCCCACCTGGTGCAGGATCTTCGGTGCGTAAAGGCACAGGTGGCCGTAGACGAATGCGGGGTGGTTCGACGCCACGACGACGCCGCCCGGCGCGGCGAACCGGGCGAAGCGGTCGGGCGGGACGTCCTTGAGCAGCCGGTCCGCGTAGCCGAGGGAGACCTGGAGCGAATCGGCGATCACGTTGCCGAGTGAGCGGGTCATGGGGTGTCCTTTCGGTGGCGGGACGCGGAGGCGAGGGCGGCAATGGCGGCCGGGAGGGCCTCGCATTCGGCCGCGAAGACGCGGGCGGCGAGCGATTCCGGCGTGTCGTCGGGCAGAACGGGCACGACCCGCTGGAGCAGGATGCGGCCGTGATCGTACTCGCCGTCCACGAGATGCACCGTGCAGCCCGACACGGTGCAGCCACGGTCGATCACCGCGCAATGGACGTGCATCCCGTGGAATCCCTTGCCGCCGAACGCGGGGAGGAGCGACGGATGGATGTTGATCACGCGGCCGGCGAAATCCGCCGGGATCTCGACGAGGTGGAGGAATCCGGCCAGCACCACGAGATCGACGCGGGAGTCGCGGCAGCGGGCGAAGACGTCACGGCTCCAGTCGCCCAGGGGCCGGCCACGGGGTGGCAGCACGTGCACCGGAATCCGGGCTGACTCCGCGATCTCGACGCCGCGGGCATCAGATCGGCTCGACACGACCGTCTCGACCGTGGCGGGCAGCGTGCCCGCGGCGATCCGCTCGAGCAGGTTCGCGAGGGTGCGGCCGCCCCCGGAGATCAGCACGGCAAGACGGAGGGGGGCGGGGCGGCTCACGCGGTCACCCCGTCTTGCGAATCGTGATCGCGAGCGCGTGGCCGTCGATGTCGACGGTCTCCCCGGCGCCGGCCCCGGCCGTCACCGTCGCCCCGGTCGCGAGCGTCTCGGCGGCGACGTAGTCGAGGTGCCGCTCCAGGGCCGCCTTCAAAGCGGCCGAGTCGGTCGCGAACGCCACCTCGATGCGGTCGGTGAAGTCGAGGTCGAGCGCCTTGCGTTGCGTCTGGACCGCGTGGACGACCTCGCGCACGAGTCCCTCCGCGACAAGGTCGGGAGTGAGCTCGGCGGCGACGACGACGACGGCGGACGGGCCCTCGGCCGCCGCCCAGCCCGGCTTCGCGGTCGTGCGGACGAGCACGTCGTCCTTGTCGACAACGGCCGTGCCGCCGCCCGCGAGCGGCAGCGCGGCCTTCCCGTCGCGGGCCAGCGCCGCGAGCAGGGCCGAGGCGTCGGCCTTGGCCAGCGCGTCGCGAACCCGGGGAAGATCCTTGCCGAACCGGGGCCCGAGCTTCTTGAGGTCGGGCTGCACGGCCCGGGTGATGTAGCGGTCGGGCTCGCGGCAGATCTCGAACTGCTTGACGTTGAGCTCGTCGCAGACGAGGGCGGCGTGGGCCTCGAGCCACGCGGCGTGCCGCGCGTCGTCGGCCGCGAGGATCACCTCCACCTTCGCCAGCGGCTGGCGGACCTTGAGCTTCTCGGCGGCCCGGGCGGCTCGGCCGAGCGAGGCGATGTCGCGGACGAGCGCCATCCGCGGCATGAGGTCGCCGTCCACGAGGGCCGCGTCGCCGGTGGGGAAGTCGGTCAGGTGGACGCTCTCCGGCACGCGCGTGCCGAACGGCACCACGGCGAGGTTCCGCCACATCTCCTCGGTCACGAACGGCACGAACGGAGCCGCCAGCCGGGCGACCGTGAGCAGCGTCTCGTAGAGCGTCCAGTAGGCGTCCAGTTTTCCTGCGTCCGCCTGATGCCCACCGTCGGCCCTGCCCGCGGCCCAGAAGCGGTCGCGGCTGCGACGGACGTACCAGTTGCTCACGGCATCCACGAGGGCCGAGAGCCACTGGGCGGCGCCGAAGTGGTCGTAGCGGTCGAGCCGCTCCACGATCGCTGCGGCGGTGGTGTTGAGCTCGGACAGCATCCACCGGTCGAGCTCGCACCGCTCCGCCACGGGCCGCCAGCCGCGGGCCCGCGCGAGGTCGGCGTGGTCGAGCGTGCCGGGCTCGGCGAGCAGGGCCGCGGGATCGAAGCCGTCGATCCGGGCGTAGATCACGAAGAACGAGTAGACGTTCCAGAGGCGGAGGAGAAATTCGGGCACGCTCTCGCGGATCGCCCGCTCGCTGTAGCGGATCGTCGTCCACGGCGGCTGCGTCGCGAAGAAGAACCAACGGAGCGCGTCGGCCCCGTAGGCGTCGAAGATCGCCGCCGGCTCCTTGTAGTTGCGGCGACTCTTGCTCATCTTCTGCCCGTCCTCGCCGAGCATGTGGCCGAGGACGATGCAGGTCTTGAAGGGGTGAGGCCAGGCGGCGGGCGGCGGCGTTGCGCCGGCCGGCAGGTTCGGTTTCGCGGCCTTCCCGAAGAGGAGCGTGCTGATGGCGAGCTGGCTGTAGAACCAGCCGCGGGTCTGGTCGAT
>JBJTPA010000202.1:0-14455 GCA_046074885.1 Planctomycetaceae bacterium | reverse complement strand
GACCGTCCCCACGCTGATCTGCGGCGGCAGGTGCGTATCCACCCAGTGCAGGGCACCGTATGCATCGAGGCGACGGTTGTTCTCGACTTTGCCC
Organism: Planctomycetaceae bacterium; assembly: GCA_046074885.1. Lineage (GTDB taxonomy): Bacteria > Planctomycetota > Planctomycetia > Pirellulales > UBA1268 > QWPN01. Next base: position 14,361 of record JBJTPA010000202.1, on the reverse strand, counting down.
GCGAGGCCCGCGACGGTGGCCGCGCCGTTCAGGACGGCCTGCCGCATGAAGTTGACGCTCGGCAGATTGCGCGTCCACTTGTAGTACTCGGCAGCCGCCAGGGCGGCGGTGCCCGCGACATAGCCCGCTGCGATGGAGGTGCCGCTCCATTGGCCCAACCGGTTGTTGGCGGCCAACGACAGGACGCCCTGCCCCGGAGCCGCGATCTGGACCGTGGCCGGTCCGTAGTCGGACCACGTGGCCAGCGTGTCGGTACTCGTGCTGGCGGCGACAACGATGTTGTTCGTCACCGTCGTGCCGCCGGATGCGGGGAAATAGCCGTTCGGATCCGGCGGAATCCAGGGCGGATCGATCTGGATACCTTTGCTGCTCGTATCGACTTCACCCGCCGGAGCCACGAACAGAATGCCCGCCGCGTTGAGTTGCTGCACGCCCGCGTCGAATCCCGGATCCACCGTGGTGTAGACCCCGGCGAAGCTCCCGACCACCGCGACGACGTTCTGGTGATACAGGTTTCGCAAGTCGCAGATGCGCTGGACGGCGTCATTGAAATCGGCGACTGACGGCGTGGTTCCGGCACTGGGAGCCACCCGGGCCGTGTAGATGGAGACGTTCCAATTGATGCCCGAGATGCTGCCGAGGCCCCCGTTGTTGGCATTGAAGTTGTTGCCGACCGCCCCGATCGTGCCCGCCACGGCGGTTCCGTGGCCGGCGGTCGGCGTCACGTCACCATCGCCCTCCAAAGAATCCCAGCCGAACGTGCCGTACTCAGCCTTGAACTGGGCCTGCAGCGCCGCCGGCACCTTCGTGATCGCCCATTCGCGATTCCAGAGGTTGGCCTGCAGGTCGGGATGGCTGGTGTAGGTACCGTCGTCCAACACCGCCACGACGATGTCCTTGTTGCCGGTGGTGAGATACCAGGCCTCCGGGGCGTTGATGTCGGCGTACGCCGTGCTGTTCAGCGCCCACTGCTGGCCGAAGGAGGTGTCGTTCGGAATTTTGACGAGAGCCGCTAACACCAGCCTCTCTTCGAGCCTCTCGGCCCCGGCGAAGGCGACTGACCCGCGGTTGGTGCGGCCACTTCGGCGATTTTTTCGGGAGCGGCCCATCGGCGGCCTCCACATTTTTCCGGGACAGGACGGAAGAACCGGGGGGCCTGAGTCGAAACAGGCCCTATTTTTCAGGACGCTCCCTCTACGGTTGAGCGTACCGGCTGGTTCGACGGGGAACAACGTTACGGCCCCAGCCGCCCCGACCTGCCGCAATTACCTACTTTTCGACGTGCCGCCACGGAAACCGGGGGCTGCCCCCACGGCGGACATACAACCGGTCGTCCAGCCCGGAAAAGTCGGGTCGCGGGAACTCTTCCTGTGGGGCACCCGCCGCCTGTCTCGGCAACTTTGCCGGAAATGCTCATGCGGACCGTTGGGCCACGACGATCACCTGAGACGATTATGCCGGTTTTCCCGATGCGAGGGTGCCCTCGTTCCGGGGATTTGCGATCCGCACGCACGGATGCGACATCCATGAAACGACGTTCGTTCCCCACCACGGCAGCCACGATCCGAGGCCAAGTCCCGCCGTGGGCATGCGTGTTCCTGATCGCATTGGCAGCCCTGGGCAGGCCCGCGAGCAGCCTCGCCCAGACCGGTCAGGTGGGAATGGCCCAGGCTCCGGGCATCGTGAACCAGGCGGCCAGCTCGCTTGGCGGCGGAAACGGCTCCGCGCCCGGCTGGCTGTACTACGGAGTGAACGGCGCCGACCGCGGATTCGGCTACCGCGGCAGCTACATGACGCTCGGTGGCTTCATCCCCTATGCCGAGGACGACCTCGGGGGATTCTGGTCGGCCGACCTGCGCGGCCACTTGTCCACCTACGGCGGGTTCTTCTCCAACGTGGGCATGGTCCGCAAGCAGTTCATCGGCGGGACCCTCCTCGGCGTGGGCGTGTTCTGGGACTACGACGGGGATCAAAACCAGTACTCCGACACGACCGTCACCGACTCCAGCGGCAGTTACGTGTTCGCGGGCGGCCAGACCTACAACCAGGTGGGTGTCTCCGGCGAGTGGCTCACCGACTGGGGCAACCTGCGCAGCAACGGCTACATCCCGGTCGGCACGACGGGATCGCTCCTGGGGCCGTTCGTGGGCAACTCGATCCTGTGCGTGAACGGCGTCAATGCCGCACTCGGCGGGGCCGACCTCGAGGCCGGCGTCTACATTCCCGCCCTGGCCGACTGGGCCGGCATGATCAGCGTGGGCGGCTACGCCTTCGGCAACAGCCGCTACGTGTTTCCCTCCGGCACCGCCGCAGTGCCCTGGTTCGGCGGCGTGTACACGCGGCTCGACATGACGTTCCTGCGAAACTGGGACTTCTCCCTCCAGGCCAACAACGACAGCTATTTCGACTGGACCGGCTACGCCCGTCTGACCTACCGCATGGGCGGTTCACGGCGGCGGAACGTGCCCGACCAGGTCGAGCAGCCGATGATGCGCAACGAGCACATCGCTCGCGGCCACCAGACGCCGGAGCAGGCGATCAACCCCTTCACGGGAACGCCGTGGCGGTTGATCCACGTCGACAATTCGACCTCGCTCGCCGCATCCGGCAACGGCACCGTCGAGTCTCCGTACACGACTCTCGCCGCCGCGCAAGCAGCGGCGACCGCTGCCTACGACATCGTGTTCGTCCACGCCGGCATCAGCCAGCAGAGCCCGTACCAGACGCCCGCCGCTGGATACACGTTCCAGGCCGACCACCAGTACCTCGTCGGCCAGGGGACGTCGCTCACGCTGCAGACGGTTTCGTGCGGGCCGATCGCGTTCGGCAGCGGCCCGGCCAGCGACTACCCGGTCATCACCAACCCGGGTGGCACCGCGGTCGTGCTCACGGACGCGGCCGGGACCGTCACAGGCGCCACCGTCGACCACCTCCAGATCCAGGGCGCCACGGTCGGCATCTCCGACGGCGTCGGCCTGCCCGCGGGCGGCACAGCCGTGGTCAACGACGTTCGAATCGTGGGCACGGGCGCGAACCAGCGCGGCGTCGAGATCAAGGATGCGGCCGCCGGCGGTGCCGCCTTCAACTTCACGAACATGCAACTTGACAACCTTACGGCCGACGGCTTCTACGTGGACGGCAACCTCGGCAGCCCGAAGGTCAACATCCTCGACTCGCGGATCTCGAACACGGTCGGCTCGGCCATCTACGCGATCAACCTGTTCGATCCGGGCCGGGTCCACGCGAGCAACGTCACGATCAATCACACGACCGCTGCCGCCGTCTATGCCCGCGACGCGGCGCTGCTGCTGACGTCATCGACGATCACCAGCGCCCCGGTGGGCGTCTATGCGGAGGACAACTCCGTGGTCCAGGTCACGGACAGCAGCATGCTGTTCGTCGACACCGGTGTTCAAGGCACGGCGGCCACGCCGGGCGCGAATCTCAACCTCACGGTCAACAACAACCTCATCAGCACCACCGTGAATGGCGTGGGCGTCAAGCTCTCGACGCCGAGCCCGGTCAACGGGGCCACGGTCCGTGCCTACGTGATCGGGAACCTGCTCAGCGCGACCGGCGACGACATCCTGCTGTTCGACGGCAACGCCGATGGCGCGCCAGGGTCGGCCAACCTGTGGATCAAGGCGGCGGACCTGCAGGATCTGCAGAACATCAACCACAACGCCACGGTTCGCAACGTCTTCCCGGCGAGCGCTCAGCCGGACGTGCCGGCTCCGCCGAACTACGATCCGACGCTGATGATCCCGTTGCCGCCTCCGTGACCGACGCTGGGGGGGGCTCACCGCCCGCACCGCACCGGGTCGCCGACCCGCATGGTGTCACCCGGGTTCCCGGTTCCGAATGAGGTCGTGTTGATCGCCAGGCGGTAGAGCGTGCCCCACGCGGCCGCGTCGACGTCGGGCCGCAGGCCCCGCCGCCGCCAGGCCTCGAAGACGTCGCGGAAGTGCTCCGTGACGGCCCCAGTGCGACTGTCCCGGGACGGCACCGGGCACCGGCGGCAGACGTTCGTCGCCCGGAACCGCACCTCGCCGACCGAAAACTCCCGCGGCTCGGGCGGCGGCAGGTCCGCATAGGGATCGACCGCCGCGTCGGCCGGGAGGTCGAGCAGCGAGGGCCGCGGTCCAGCCGCGCGGGGCTCGCGAGCGTGTCCTCCCAGAAGGCGTCGCAGCCGCCGACCTCGAGGTTGGCCCGGAACCGCCGCCGGACCTCGTCGAGGCCGAGGCCGAACCAGCGGCCCACCTCCTCGAGGCTCGCGGTCGAGACGACCGTCGGGCCCGGCGCCTCGCGGTCGTCGGGGAAGCCGCCGTCGCGGCGTTCGAGCAGGAGCACCCGCTCGCCGAGCGCCTCCGCGAGCCAGTCGCACGGGCCGTCGGGGCCGGGCACGAGCGGAAACGTCCCGGCGGCAAGCCCCGCGAGCCGCGCCACGCCGGGCACCGCCGCGACGCGGATCGCCTCCGGATCGACCGCGAGCGTGACCTGGTTCGCGGCGCCGGGCACGGCCGGGCCCACGGCGCTCGCGAGGTCGAACTCCGCCCGGATCGCGTGGAAGACCGGCGTCCGCTTGGCATTGAGCAGGCGGCCGTCCAGGTCCATGAGCTGCCAGCGGCGGTCGTGCTCCAGCCCCCCCGCGTCCAGCACCCGCGCCTCGTCGATCACCACGCCGTCGAGACTCTTGACGGGATAGATCGTGATGCGGTCGAGCGTGGGCATGGGGGCTCAGGCGTCGAGGAACGCCTGCCACTCGAGGCCCAGTTGCCGCACCACCGCCCGCAGCGTGCCGGGCTTCAGATCCTTGCCGCCCCAATCAGGCAGCACGGCGGCCCGACCGGACGCCGGATTGAACCACTTGCGATGCGATCCGCCGCCCCGCCGCACCAGTTCCCGACACCCGAGCGCCGCCAGTTTCGCAGCCGCGTCGCGGTACCTCACGGCGTCGTGACCAGGGCTTCGAACGCCACGGGAGCCGAAGGATCCTCGAGCACCACGCCACCCGGCAGCGGCCGACCGAGATCCTCGTAGAGCTCGATGACCGCGGCCAAGGCGTCCTGCACGTTCGCCACCGCCTCGTCGGCGGTATCCCCCTCCGTGTGCAACTCCGGTAGCAGCGGGCTCGTGACCGCGTAGCCCCCGCCGGTTTGAGGCGTCAACACGAGGGGAATCTTGAGGTTCATGGCCGATCTCCTCGCGACGACCGAACGAGTATATGGCGCTCACATCTGGAAGTGAAAAATGCTGAACAGGAGCCGCAGGAGCCAGCTGCCCACCGTGCGGCTACCGACCTCGATCCGGGCCGTGCCCCGCATGCCCGGCGTGAACACGCCGCCGGAATCCTCCACCTCCATGAGCGCCTCGTAGGAGGTGGAGATCGGCACCTCGCGGCCGGAGGGATCGGTCTCCGTGGGCACCGCGCCCCCCGCCTTGATCGACATCCGCTCCGAGCCCGATTCGATGCTGGCCTCGGCGATCTCGGCCAGGCTCCCCGAGAGCGTGAGCGCGGGGAAGGCGTCGAGCTTGAGGTCGACCCGCTGCCCGCGGCGGACGAACTCCACCTCCGACTGGTCGATCACCATCACCGCCTCGAAGCGGTCGCGGTCGCCGACCATGCACAGCATCGTGCCCGGGACGAGCGTGGCCCCTACGTTCCGCGGGTCGAGCACATGGCCCGACCACGTCGGCAGCCGGCCCGCCGCGTCGGGCTGCGGCGGCACCGCCGGCGCCGGCAGCACCACGCCGTCGCGCGGGGCCCGGAGCACGAGCCGCTCGCGGTCCCGCCGCTTCTGCGCCAGCTGCTCCCGCACGCTGGCCAGCGACTCGCGGATCGTGCCGAGTTCCAGCCCCGCGCCCGCCGGATCGGCGAACCGCTCCCGCTCCAGCGTCTCCAGCCGCGCCGCCGCATGGGCCTCGCGCCCCTCGAGGTCGGCGATCGCGAGGTCGAGGTCGACGCTCGCGAGCCGGGCGAGCACCTGCCCCTTCGCGACCACGTCGTCGGGCTTCACCTCCACCGCCTCGAGCCGCCCCGCCGCCTCGACGTACACCGTCTCCTCGCCCCGGGGCCGCAGCTCCGCCGCGCACCACACCCGCTGCGGCAGCGGCACGAGCGCGACGGCGCCGACCGCGGCGGCGGCGGCCAGCGCCGTGACGACCATGTTGAGCGGCTTCACCTCGTCGCGTCTCCCGGGAACACGCAGGAACCTGATCATGCCCTGCGCGGGCCGGATCACCAAGCCCCATAGCGCGCCGAGCGCGAGCACCTGCCCCAGCACCTCCAGCCGGAACGGCTTGAAGACGTTCCACACGAACAGGAAGATCGACAGAGTCACGATCCAGCCGTAGACCGTGGACGCCACCGCGAACAGCGCGAACAGACCCAGCCGCCGCTGCGGCAGGAACGGGTCCTCGGGCTGCTCGATCCCCAGGCACCAGCGGGCGGCCAGCCGGCCGAGGATCGTGTTGGCCTTCTGGCGGAGGTTGGGGATCTCGAGCAGGTCGGAGAGGATGTAGTAGCCGTCGTAGCGGAGCAGCGGATTGGCGTTGAACATGAGCGTCGACACGCTCGACACGAACATCACGTCGAGGCAGAGCTGGTTGAAGACGCCGGCGTGCGAGTTCCACCAGCAGTAGGTGGCGATCGAGGCGATGAGCACCTCGACGTACATGCCCCCCGCCCCGATGGCCGCCCGCTTCCACTTACTCGGCAGCATCCAGCTGTCGGACACGTCGCAGTAGAGGCAGGGGGTGAAGACGAGGAGCATCATGCCCATCTCGTGGCACTCGCCGCCGTAGTGCTTGCAGGAGAGGCCGTGCCCGAACTCGTGGAGCACCTTCGTCACGCCGAGGGCGACGGCGAGGTAGAGCCAGTTGCCGCCCGCGAAGAACTGGTTGAACTCGGGGAGCTTCGACCGGAAGACGTCGAAGTTCACGAGCACGAGCAACAGCGCGCTCGCCGCGAACGCCAGCACCGCCGCGATGCCCGGCGGCTCGAAGAGCCAGCCGAGCCAGGGGTCGAGCCGCGTGAGGATCCGGTCGGGGTCGATGCCGCGAAACCGCAGCGACATGATGTTGGCGAGCCAGGCCATCCACTCCCGCCAGATCCGCTGCCGGCGACGCTCGAAGAGCTGCGGCCCCTGCCCCGGCCTGTCGCCGATCACGAGTCCCGAGCGGTGGAGCGTGGCGATGAACCGCGACAGCTCCTCGACGGTGATCCGCCGCGGCGGGAACCGGGCCTCGAACCGCTCCTTGAGCTCCTCGAGGCTCGTGCGGCCGTCGAGCATCTCGAGCAGCGCGTATTCCTCCGGCCGGAACCGGTAGTAGTGCAGGGCGATCGGATCCTTGACGACCCACCAGGCCTGCCCCTGGTAGACCTGCCGCGTGACCACGAGGTCGCCCCGGCGCCGCAGGGAGACGCCGCGGGTCGTGCTCGAACGGAAGGCGTCGGCCGTGGCCATGGGGGTGTCCGCGCCGCGGCGGCTACCGGGGCGTCGCCGGCCGCTGGGCGTGGATCGTCATCCGCGCGGTCTGGCCCGCCCGCAGGAGCCACTCCCCCTCGGCGCCGGGGGCCGGCGCGGCGCGGCGGTTGCTCACGTCGGCGTAGACCCGGTAGTCGCCGCCGCTCTCCACCTGCTCGCTCACGAACGTGATCCGCCCCTCGAACGTCTCGCGCCGGCCGTTGGCGAGCTCGATCTCGACGCTCACCGGCCGCCCGCGGATCTCGCCCGGATCCCACTTCGTCGCGTCGACGTAGCCCTCCACCCGCAGGGTGTCGGTCCGCAGCACGTGGGCCAGCGCGTCGCCCGGCTGCATCCATTCCCCCTGGTGCCGCGACACGTCCTCGACGACGCCGTCGATCGGGGAGCGGATTTCGCGGCGCTTGATGGCTCGGTCGGCGGCATCGACCTCGGTCCGCTTGGCGTCGGCCGCCAGCGCCGCGAGCCGCCGCTCGAGCTTCGCCTGCTCGATCTGCAGCGTGGCCTTCTGCCACTCGAGCCGGAGGCGGTCGCGCTCGACCTCCGTCACGGCCCCCTTCACCGACTCGTGCGACTGCTCGGCCTTCTCGAACGCCTTCTTGGCCACCCCCTCCGCCGCCTGCGCGAACCGCACGTCGACGTCGCTCTCGGCCTTGGCGGTCGCCTGCTCGAACTCGGCCGTCGCCTTCCGCTTCTCCATCTCGGGCTGGTCGGCCGAGAGCCGGGCGATCACCTGGCCGCTCGTCACCTTGTCCCCCTCGCGGACGGCGAGCTCCACGAGCACGCCCGCCTCCTGGGCCGGCACCCGCGCCTCGTCCTTCAGCGACACGAGGCACCGCTCGAGGGCGGGCTCGCCGTTGGGATTGGCGGCCGCCGCGACCGGGGCCGCCAGCCCGACGACGCACGCCGCGAGCCGCTTCCACGCCTTCATGATCGACCTCCTCACCAGAGTCGGAACAGGATCTGCGTCTGGATGAACGCCCAGACGTCGTGGAACCAGACGTAGCCGAGCGACCGCGTGCCGCAGGCGATGCGGCCGGTGACGGTCGCCCCCGCGCCGAGCTCCTCCTTCTCGTGCCGGTCGGGGTCGATGGTCACCCGCACGAGGGCCGTGTTGCCCTCCTCGCCGTGGACCTCGGCCTGCTCGTGGATCTCGCGGACCACGCCGCGGTGCCGCGTGCCCGGGTCGGTGGCGAGCACGTAGTCGACCACGAGGTCGCGGCCCGCGGCCCGGGCAGCGGTGGCGGCACGGTTCACGTGGCCGAGGCGGTCGTCGGGCATCTTGAGCTCAAGTTCCCAGGGGCCGGTCTTGTCGGCCACGGTCATGAGCACCTGCCCCTTCTCCACCGGCCGCAGGAGCAGCCGGTCGCGGACCTGCCATGTCACCACCACCCCGGCGATCGGGCTGTGCACCTCGAGATCCTTCTTCTTCGAGCGGTGGAGCGCCTCCTGCTGGGCGAGGCTCTCGATCTCACGCTGCAACTGGGCCTTGCGGCCCGCCAGCCGGATCCGCTCGTCGGCCGAGATCTTGGCCTCCTCGAGGAGCGACCGCCGGGTCGAGACGAGCTCGGCCTCGCTCGAGGCCTTGCGGCCGAGCACGTCGGCGAGCGACACCTCGAGGTCGGTGTTGCGGAGCGTGGCCAGCAACTGGCCCGCCTCGACCACGGCGCCGTGCTCGACGCCGGGCTCGACGCTCTCGACGACCCCCTCGATGCCCGCGAACACGTCGCGCCGCCGGACGGGCTCGAGCGTGCCCTTCGCCTCGAGACGGAGTTCGGCGGGCACGAGCACGAGCGCCCCCGCGGCCACGGCCGCCGCCAGGGCGGCCAGCACGGTCCGCGGCAGGTTGCGGGCCGTGGTCAGCACCCGCGACTTGCCGGCGAGGTTGATGAGCCCGTAGAGCGGCAGGCCGGTGTGGTCCAGCGCGTTGGCGAGCGCCACCTTGCCGTGGTCGGCGACGAGTTCCACGCGCGCCCGCTTGCCGCCGTCGAACGAGCTCGCCGAGAACCACTCCACCACCAGCGCGCCGATCGGCTCGGGCACCTCGGCGGGCGCCGCCTCGGCCTTCGCCACCGCCGTGGCGTCCACGCCCCCCGGCTTCACGACCGCCGTGGGCCGCGGCTTCTCCAGCGGGATGATCGCCAGCGCCGTGGCGTGCGTCTCGTCGATGCAGTGCTCGAGCTCCTCCTCGATCTGCGGCGGCAATTCGCGGGACGGGTCGGGGTGCCAGAGCGGCTCGCCGGCCCTCGCCACGACGCCGACGAGCGCCTCGACCGCCTGGACGGCCGAGGCCCGCCGCTCCACCGACTCCTGGCCGCTCACGGCCTCGAGCCGGAGCTTCCGCCGCCGGCGGACGAGCACGCCGACGCGGTCGCAGCCGATGATCCGCCGGGCCTCGTTGGCGAGCACGAACGCGGTCGCGACCGGGTCGAGCGACTCGTGGACGCGGCGGGAGAACTGCTCGACCTGCGCGAGGGCCGACTCGCGGGCGTCGACCACGGCCAGCTGGCGGCGGCCGAGGTAGGCCGTGGCGAGCGCGGCCACCTCCTCGAGGAACACGAGGTAGCCCCGCTGCACCTGCTCCTCGGTCGGCTGGTGAAAGACCTCGATCAGGCCGGCGCGGGCGCCGGGCCGGTCGAACGGCGCCGCCACCACGAGCAGGTCGGTGGGGTTCTCGGCCAGCACGGCGCCGTCGGGGCCGGTCACCTGCGCCCGCGTCGGCACGAGCAGGCCGCCGGGGTTCTGCAGGAGCACGGGCACCAGCGCGTTGTGCGCCTGCTGCGCCTCGGGCGTCGCCGCGACCCCGGTGGCCTCGAGCCCCGAGTGGCAGGCGGCCTCGACCCGCCCCCCCTCGCCCGCGGACCAGACGAGCCCCGCCGGGGCCTGCATGGCCTCGAGGACGAGCCGCAGCATGGCGGGGTAGAAGTCCGCCTCGCCCACGTCCCCCTGCCCGAGCGCGGCCACCTGGGCGAGGATCGCGCGGATCTCGTCGTAGCCGCCGCTGCTCATGGGGGCGCCGCTTCGGGGGGCGTGCCGGGGCGTGCCGTCACGCCTTCGCCGACGACTGGTGGACGACCCGCTTCTGCACGTCGGTCTCGAGCGTTCCGAACGCCGCCTCGTGCCGCTGCACCGCCATCACCATCGCCGCGGCCAGCCGCTTCGCGGTGTAGAAGTTGACGATGATCCGCTGCGTGAGCTGGATCGTCTCGGGCGTCGACCCGGTGACCTGCTTGTTGAGGCCGAAATCCACGATCAGTTCCTCGGGCGTGCCGGTCACGCGGCAGAAGTTCGCGTAGGTGGCGACGATGTGGGACTCGTCAACGGGCACGTGGACGGGCTCGGCGGACTTGGCTTCTGCCATGAGGGGCATCTCCGGGACGGTGAAAACTGGCCGACGGATCGTCCGCCTCGTCACGGGAACGAAGGCAGCCGCCGGCGGCGGGAATTCTATCGCGTGGCGTCGGCGCTGACCATCGACGGGTGCGGCGCCGCGTGCCGCCGGAGCCATGCCGGGCTGGCGAACCGCCGGGCGAGCGCCCGGAACGCCCGCTCGGCGTCGGTCCGCCACGGGCCATCGACCGCCGCGGCCCGGTCGAGGCCCGCGAACCGCAGCCGGCACGGCCAGCCGCGCTCGCCGGCCACGGCGTTGAACCGCTCCGCGATCCGCAGCGCCCAGGCGGCGCCGAGCGTCTCGCGAAGCGCGAGGAACGGCGGGTCGATCCACGGGGCCGCGGAGGCGGCCGGCCGGCCCGGAGCGGCCTCGACGGCGGCGACGGTCGCACCGGCCGCCAACAGGCAGGCGGCCACGGCGTCGAGGCCGGCTGCCGAGACCACGGCCGCGTCGTCGGCGAACGGCAGGAACCTCCGCGCCACGAGCAGCTGCCCCACGGCGACGGCCGTCGCCGCGACGCCCCGCCGCGTGGCGACGAAGTTCATCCAGCCCAACGCGACGAGCGCGACCAGGAACCAACGCCGGAGCGGATCGACGTCGGGCATGGTGCCCGGCCGCGCGAGCAGGGCCGCCGCGGGCAGCGCGACCACCACCGCGAGCGCGGCCACGATGAACTGCCAGGCGCCGTGCTGCGGCCGCTTCGCGCCGAGGAGCGACATGGCCGGGCAGACGCCGAGGGCGACCGTGACGAGGCGGGCCGCTGCAGCCGCGGCCGGATCGACGAGTCCGCCCGCGGCCCGGGCGGCGGTCTCCGCCGCGAGGGCCAGCGCCGCGGCGACGGCCCATGCCGCGGCGGGCACCGCGGTCGAACCGCGGGCCGCCACGACTCCCCGGAGGGAGGCGGCGGCCGCGATCAGGGCGGCGCCGGACGCGAACGACCAGAGGGCGGCGGAGGACATGCGAGCAGCGTAGCCGAGGGCGGCTCCGGCCGTGCGGACTGGGCAGACCCTGCCGGTCGTCCGCCGTCCGCACGAAACGGTCGCCGCCCAGGTGCGGGATCGCCGATTTCCCTTCGGGCCCGCCCCGCGCCCTCCCCGGAGCACCGATGAGCCGTCGCCTCTGCCTGTGCCTCACCGCGGCCGCCGTGGCGATCGCCGCCGTCGAGTGCCGCGCGATCGAGATGTACACCTTCTTCGGCGACGGCAGCCGCATCGGCCTGCCGAGCCTGGAGGTGCCGGTCGAGGCCTATCCGGGCATCCCGCTGCGCAGCGACAGGCTCCGGGCCCGCCGTCGTGCCGCGAGGCCGGCCGCCGTGCGGGGCGGAGCCGCCTTGCCGGGCACCATCACGCTCCGGGCGGCGCCGACGGCCGCACCGGCCATCCCGGTGCCTCCGGACCCGCCGGCTCCCGTGACGCGCTGACGCGACCCGGCCGGCGGACCGAAAACGCCTCCGGCCGCCGGATCACTTCTTGAGCTTCTCGAGCAGGTCCTTGGCGTCGGAACGCGTGGCGAACATTGGATCGTTGGCCAGCACCTCCTCGAGGATCTGCTTGGCCCGGTCCCGCTCGCCGCGGTCCACGAGAATCCTCGCGACGTAGTAGGCACCGTCGGTGGACAGCGCGTTGTTGCGGGAGATCTGGTCGAGGATGTTCGCCGCGTCCTCCTTGCGGTTCATCTTGTAGAACACCCACGCCAGCGTGGTCAGCGCCGGAACCTGCTGCGGGGAGTTCTGCGCCATCTGGGCGCTGGCCTGCGCCATCTCGAGCGCCCGCTGCCGGTCCGCCGCCTCGTCCGATTCGATGAGCACGAGGGCCAGCGAGTTGCTCGCCGGGAAGTTGAGCGGCGACTGGACGTGGGCCTCGCTGAAGTACTGCTTCGCCGTCTTGTAGTCGCGGGCCACGCGGGCGATCGCACCGCGGACCACCCGCCCCTCGAGACTCGCGGGTTCGAGCTTGAGCGCCGCGTCGGCCGCAGCCTTGGCGGCCTCGAGGTCGTTCTGGCCGAGGTACCACTGGGACGCGGCCAGGAGAACCGCCGGGTCGGACGGGGCCGCCTTGGTCGCGGACTCGATCAGCTTCCGGGCCGTGTCCTTCTTCTTGGCGTCGTCGTACAGCCGCGCCATCGCGAGCTCGGGCTGCACCGCCTTGTCGTCGAGCTTCTTGGCCTCGCGGAAGGCGGACTGGGCCTCCGACTCCTTCCCGAGCTGGAAGAGCACGATGCCCATCCGCTGGTGGGCGCTGGCGTTGTCGGGATCGAGCTCCAGCCACTTGGCGAGGTGCTTCTGGGCCGTCTCCCACTGCTTCCTGGCCTCGGCGACCGCGGCCTGGCCGGCGTTGCAGCGGATCTCGAAGTCGCGCTTCCGCTTCGCGTTTTCCGCGAAGGACGCGGTGACATTGGCGGCCTTGTCGAAGAGCACCGACGCGTCGGTGACCCTCCGCTCCTGGAACGCGAAGTCCCCGAGCATCAGGTAGGGCTCGGGGTCGCCCGGGAACTTCACGACCGTGTCCTCGAGCTCGCCGCGGGCCGGCTGGCCCTGGTTCGCGCTCAGCCACAGCATCGCCATCATCACACCCGGCGGCGGGAGCTTGGGGTTGTTCGACTTGGCCCGCTCGAGCACGGCGCGGCAGCCGTCGATGTCGCGCTGCGTGAAGCGCGAGATGGCATTGTTGATGTCCTTGGTCTGCGCGTCGTCGGACACGGCCTTGCCGATGAGTGTCTGCGCGTCCACCTGGGCGCGGGCCGCGCCGATCGGCAGCAGGGCCGACGCGAGCAGCAGTGCGGCGACGAGGCGGGGCAGCGAACGCGGGAGGATTGCCATGCTGGTGAACCTTTCAAGCCCGTGGCTGGGGACGTGGAATCCGGCCCGGTCATGGACCGGTCGGTTAATCTATCCCCGGCCGGGGGTGATTTCCACCGCCCGACAGCGAGCCGCCGGAACGCCATGCGATGGGCCTTGGTGCCGTGTTCGACCGCGAGGTGGCGACCGCTCCCCGGTCGCGGGGGCTCGCCGTGGCCCGCGCCGTCGCAGCGGCGACCCTGCTGGCGGTCGCCGCCACCTGCTGGCTGGTGGTCACCGGCAGCCAGGCCGTGGTGACGGCGGGCGACTCGGCCCGCTTCGCCGCCACGCTCCTGCGCATCCTCGCCCCGCTGCAGCTCGCCCTGGCAATGCTCGCGGCGGCCCTGGCGGCCGCGGTCGCCGTGGCCGTGGAGAAGGACCGCCGCACCCTGGAACTGATCCTCGTCAGCCGGCTCGACGACGCACAACTCGTCGTCGGCAAGTTGGCAGGGAGCCTGCTGCGGGTGCTCGTCGTGCTCCTCTCGACCGCGCCGGTATTCGCGATCATCGCCCTGTTCGGCGGCGTCGCGGCGCCGCAGCTCGTCCGGCTGTTCGCCGTGACGGTGGCGGGGGCCGTGGCCGCCGCGAGCATCTCGAACGCCGTCGCCTTCCGCAGGGACACGGCGTTCCAGTCGCTGGCGATCACCGCC
>JBJTPA010000201.1:0-3482 GCA_046074885.1 Planctomycetaceae bacterium | reverse complement strand
CCCGGCCCCGTTCGATCAACTGCGGCACGATCCGCGCGAGGGTGCCCACAGGGATGGCGAACCCCACGCCCGCGCTCTGGCCGGTGCGGCTGGGAATCGCGGTGTTCATGCCGATGAGGCGGCTGCCGCTGTCCACGAGCGGCCCACCGGAGTTGCCCGGATTGATCGCGGCGTCGGTCTGGATGATCGACTTGATCGTGCGGCCCGTCCGCGTCGGCAGCGAGCGATTGAGACTGGAGATGATGCCCGTGGTCAGCGTCCGCTCCAGGCCGAAGGGATTGCCGATCGCGAACACCCGCTGCCCCACCCGCAGGTCGCCCGAGGTGCCGAAGCCGACGGGGTGGAGCAGGTCCCGCGGCGCCCCCACCCTGAGCACCGCGACGTCGGTCGCGGGATCCGTCCCCACCACCGTCGCGTCGTGGGCCGAGCCGTCGTAGAGGACCACCTGGATCTTCTGGGCCCCCTCGACGACGTGGAAGTTGGTGAGCACGTGGCCCTCCCGGTCGAGCACGATGCCCGAGCCGGCGCCATCCGAGGGCACCTCCAGCAGGAACAGTCCCGTCGCCACCGTCGCCTTCGTGTTGATGTTCACGACGCCGCGGTTCACGGCGTCGTAGACGGCGATGTTGGTCCGCTCCTCCGGCGTGAAATCCCTGGCCGGGACTGCTGCCGGGGGCTGGGCGCCGGCCGCGGCCGGCAGCGCGGCGAGCAGCGCGGGAACGAGGAGGCTGCGGACCATGGACCATCGGCCGGGGGATCGTGGCCGCCAGGGGAGCGGATCGGCAGTATCGGGGCGCCCCGTGGACCGCTCCAAGACTGGTTTCGGGACTGCGAATCCTGGGACCCCCGCATATTCCGACGTTGGCGGGCCGGAGCCCGCCAAATATGCTTGACGGTGAGACGATCGCTTCGGCCACCTCCCCGCGCTCCCGGAGTGCCCCCGATGTCCCTCCTTCGTCCGGTGTTGCTCGTCGCTCTGGCCGCGGCGGCTTCCGCTTTCGGCGCCGGCAGCACCCGCGCCGCCGACCCCGCCGCGCGGGCCACCTTCGTGGAGGCCTGCCCAGCCGGACAGGCCCCCGGTGCGGTCCCGGTCACCGCGTTCGGCCTCGAGGCTGCGCCATCGGCGATGGCTGGCCCGGCCCACGTCGTCGTTCTCGTGGACACCTCGGCGAGCCAGACCGGCGTGTTCCGGCAACGCACGCTCGACGCGGTGGCCGGACTGCTCGAGGCTGCCCGTCCCGAGGACCGCTTCGCCCTGGCCACCGTGGACGTCGCGTGCACGCCCGCCGTCGCCGGGTTCCATCCGGCCGACTCCGACGCCATGCGGGCCGCCGCCCGCGGCCTCGACGCCAAGACCCCGCTCGGTTCCACGGACCTGCTCGCGGCCCTCGACGCCGCGATCGACCTGTTCGGCGACCGCCAGGGGACGCTTGCCGTGGTCTACGTCGGCGACGGCCCCGCGCTCGGCGGCATCGACGCGGACGAGTTCTCGCGGGCCGTGGACGCGCTGCGGTCGCGGCGGGTGGCCGTGTCGAGCATCGGCGTGGGGCCGCAGGTCAACTGGCCCTGCCTGGCGTCGCTGGCCGGCGCCACCGGCGGCATGCTCTTCGTGCCCGGCGAGGACGATCCCGCGAAGCAGGCCGGCAGCCGCATCGGAGGCCAGGCGGTCCAGCCCGTCTGCTGGCCCGAGGCGGTCGCCGTCGTCACGGCCGCCGACGACGCGGCGACCCGGCTGCTGCCGGCCCGGCTGCCGCCGCTGCGTGCCGACCGCGACTCGGTCGTGCTCGTCGAGGGACAACTCGCGGACGCGCGGATCGAGGTCACGCTGCGGCAGGCGGACGGCCGGACGCAGGACGTCGCCATCGCCGTTCCCGCCGCGGCCCCGCGGGACGAGAACGCCTACCTCGCGGAACTCGCCCGCAACGCCCGGGGCACCGACGGCGTCTTCCTCCCGCTGCTCGGCCGCGACAGCCTCGACGTCGCCCGCGACGTGATCCGCGGCGAGGCCGCCACCCTGGCGGCCATGTCGCGACAGGCCGAGGCCGCAGGCGCGGCCGACTCCGCGCGGCGGCTGGCCGAGGCGTCGCTCCGCCGCGACCCCGACAACCCCGAGGCCGCGATCATCCGCGAGGTATCGCAGCGGCGGGCTGCGCCGGCTGCCGAGTTCGTGCCGGCCGCACCTCCCGCCGCCGATCCGCCGGAACTCGCCGAGATGCAGGGCACTCGCCGTGTCCGCGGCCAGGTGCTCGAGCGCGAGACCGCCTTGCGCATCCGGGAGGCTCGCGACCTGCTGGCGACCGACCCGGACCGGTCCCGGGAACTCCTCAAGGAGTCCCAGCTGCTCGTGTCGCGGTCCGACGACCTCGACGCCGCGGACAAGGATCGCATGCTCCGTGAGCTGGAGATGCGGATCCGCGAGTCGATCGTGCGGTCGCGGGAAAAGGTGGACCGCGACGTCGCCGCCGAGCGGCGGGCCGCGATCGGCCGCGATCGCATGCGGCTCAACGACGAGCTGCGGCGCCGCGAGAACCGGATCCAGCAGCTCACGGAACGCTACAACGCGCTCGTCGAGGAGGGCATCCGCGACGGCTACGCGCAGCCCGAGAGCTACCCGGCCGTCATCAACGGCGAGGCGGTGATCGGCTACGAAACCCCCTCGAAGGCGCCCGTCGAGGCCGAGCGGGTCGTGGGCGAGGAGATCGCGAAGGAGGCGCCCGACCTGTGGGCCGGCCACCCCGTCCCGATGACGGCGCGGGTCGTCGGCCGGACGGCCCCGCTCGTGGCGAGGATCCTCGACTACGACACGGAGAACGTCCGCACCCGGCGGGACCAGCAGCGGGGCTTCATGGACACGCTCCACCTCGTCGATGCCGCGGCGATCCCCTT
The DNA here is from genome assembly GCA_046074885.1 of Planctomycetaceae bacterium. Classification (GTDB taxonomy): domain Bacteria; phylum Planctomycetota; class Planctomycetia; order Pirellulales; family UBA1268; genus QWPN01. The sequence goes on along the minus strand of JBJTPA010000201.1, from coordinate 596 downwards.
CCCCGACGAGCCGCCGATCATCTACCCGACGGCCGAGCGGTGGCGCGAGATCAGCCGGCTCCGCGAGAAGTACAAGTCGGTGGACCTGGCCAACCCGACCAAGAACGAGAAGCGGATCTACGAGTCGCTCGAGAAGGAGGTCTCGCGGACGTTCGACTTCCAGGAGACGCCGCTGCGGGCGGTGATCAGCCAGCTGCAGGACGAGTTCAACATCCAGATCGTCCCCGACATGCAGGCTCTCACCGACGCCGGCATCGACCTCGACGCCACGACGGTGACGCAAAAACTCCAGGGCGTATCGCTGCGGTCGGCACTGCGGCTCCTGCTCCGGGAGCCCGGTCTCACCTACGTCATCAAGGACGAAGTGCTGCTCATCACCACGAAGGAGAAGGCCCAGGAGAACCTCGTGGTCAAGGTCTACCCGGTGGCCGATCTCGTGCTGCCGGTGAACCCGAGTTCGGGTCTCAACCCGTTCCAGACCGGCGGCGGCCTCGGCGGCCAGAACAGCATCAACAGCGGCATGAACATGGGCGGCATGGGCGGTGGCGGCCTGGGGGGCGGCATGGGCGGCGGCATAGGCGGCGGCGGCATGTTCT
>JBJTPA010000200.1:0-13542 GCA_046074885.1 Planctomycetaceae bacterium | reverse complement strand
CTGCCGGCCGCGAAGGTGGGCGACCTGCTCGTGATCGAGGTGGCCGGCGCCTACGGCTTCGTGATGGCGAGCAACTACAACTCGAAGCCCCTCCCGGCGGAGGTGCTCGTGGACGGCGGCCAAGCCCGTCTCGTCCGCGCCCGCCAGACCCCCGAAGACCTCACCCGCGGCGAGACGGTGTGAGGGCGGAATACGACATCGAGGCTACAGGCCGCATTCCCCGCGCTGGCGCTTGGGGCTTCCTGACGGGATTCGAGGCCCAGCCGCAAGCCCGCCTGTGGGAGCAAGCGCAGGCAGGATGCCGAAGCGCAGCGGACACGGAGTGAGCCGAAGCCCGGAGGGCGTAGGCGAACGTCCGGACGAGATGGCGGGGGCGACCCCGAGCCTCGCGCCCGCCAGGGTTTTGCCGCAGGCCGCCGTCCGGCTAAGATGACGACGTTCACTTCGCGTGAATTCCCGACACCGTCCCAGCCGATCACACCCCCATGGCCAAGGCCGGACCCCGCAAGAAGCTGCCGAAGGAGTTGGCGGTCATCAACGCCGACAACTGCACCGGCTGCGAGAGTTGCCTCGAGGTCTGCCCGGTGGACTGCATCGTGAAGGTGCAGCAGTACGACCAGTTCCACAACCTGCAGAGCTGGTGCGAGATCGACGTCGAGCGGTGCGTGGGCTGCGAGGTCTGTGTCCACATCCCGGGCAAGAAGTCGAACCCCTACGACCTCAAGGTCTGCCCCTGTGACGCGATCGAGATGGTCCCCACGGAGCAACTGGCCCAGGTGGTGGCCCAGATCGGCGGTCCGCCGGACTACGTCGAGAAGAATTGGGACCGGCTCGTCGGCGCCGCCCAGCGGCTCGTCGAGATGAAGGTCGCCGCCGGCTGAGGCCTGCCTGAAGCCCGCCCGGCCCGCGTGCCGCGGCCGCTTGCCCCTCCGGCGGGCCGCGCCCGTCTTCATGGGTGAGGGCGGATCGGCATTCCCGAGCCGCCGGCCCCGATGCGCCGAGGCCATGGCCCCGATGGCAGCCGTCCGCCCGCCGCCCGACGAGGATGCCGCCTTCCGCGCGCATGTGCGGCTCGCGTGCGTGCCGGGCGTCGGGCCGCGATCCCGGCTCGCGCTGCTCGCGAGGTTCGGCTCGCCCGAGGCGGTGCTCGCGGCCGGCCGAGCGGCGATTGCCGCCGTGCCGGGGCTCACGCGCGGGGTCGCGGCGGCGGTCGTCGAAGCGGCCGCGGACGACCGGACGGTCGATCGCGTGCTGCAGATCTGCCGCGGGCGGAACGTGCGGATCGTGCTGCACGGCGCGGCCGACTACCCGGCGCTGCTCGGCCAGATCGACGATCCTCCAGGCCTCCTCTTCGTTCGCGGCGGATTTCTCCCCTGCGACGCCATGGCCATCGCGATCGTCGGTTCGCGGCACGCGACGGCCTACGGCCGCAAGATCGCCTGGCGGCTGGCCGGCGGCTTGGCTCGCGCGGGCTACACCGTCGTGAGCGGCCTGGCCCGAGGGATCGACGCAGCCGCCCACCGCGGCGCCCTCGACGCCGGAGGCCGCACGATCGCGGTGCTCGGCGGGGGCGTGCTTGCGGTCTACCCGCCGGAGCACGACGACCTCGCGACCGAGATCGCCGGCCGCGGCGCGGTGGTGAGCGAGTCGCCGCCGCTGGCGGAGCCGGGTCGCGGCGCGTTCCCGCAGCGGAACCGGATCGTGTCGGGCCTCTCGCTCGGCACGATCGTCGTGCAGGGAGCCGAGACGAGCGGCGCGATGATCACCGCGCGGCTCGCGGGCGAGCAGGGCCGCGAGGTGTTCGCGGTGCCGGGGCCGATCGACTGCCGGATGTCGCGGGGCTGCCACCGGCTGATCCGCGACGGCGCGCGGCTCGTGGAGGGCGTGGACGACGTGCTCGACGAGCTCGGGCCGCTGTTCGCGGCGGCCACCTCGGCCGATGGCCGCGAGGTCCGCGTGCCGGCCGAGCTGCAGTTGGGCGACGTCGAGCGGAGCGTGCTCGACGCCGTCGATGCCGAGGCCACGGACGGCGGCGCGGCGGGCATCGACGAGGTGGTGGCGGCGACCGGCCTGGCCACATCGCAGGTGCTCGCGACGCTCGGCGTGCTCGAGATGCGGCGGATCCTGCGCCGGCTGCCGGGCAACCGCGTGGCGCGGCACGCGGCGGGTTGACACGCTGCGGCGCCCGGCATGCGGGTGCAGGCTGCAATCTTTGCCTGTCGCGGCACGCGGATTGCCACGGGGAATTCGGAGCAACCTCGGCGCACGCGGGCCGTTGAAGCCTCGTGCGGGCAAAAGCCCCGCTATTCAGGACGCACGCGAACGAACGGAGGACGCCATGAACGCCGGAAACCCGTGCGGTGGGCCGCGCAAAATTGCGGCGCGCGCCGCAAAGTGCGGCAGCCCGGGGCGGCTCGCCACGCCCGAGCGTCTCGAGCCCCGGGCGCTCATGGCCGTCGCGGCCCTCCCCGCGCCCCTGCCCGTCCAGTCGCTCGACGGCACGGGCAACAACGTCGCCCACCCCGACTGGGGCAGCACCGTGGAGGACCTGCTGCGGAAGTCCGCCGCGGCCTACGCCGACGGCGTCTCGTCGCCCGCGGGTGCCGATCGGCCGAGTGCGCGGCTCGTGAGCAACCTGCTGTCGCAAAGCCCCGCCGACGGGATCGTCAACGACCGCGACTGGACGGCCTTCGTCTACGCGTGGGGGCAGTTCCTCGACCACGACCTGAGCCTCACCGGCTCCGCGTCGCCGCGGGAGCGGTTCTCCGTCGCGGTTCCGGCCGGCGATCCGTGGTTCGACCCCGCGGGCACCGGCGCGATGACGATCTCCATGTCGCGGTCGGAATGGGATGCGGCGACCGGCACCGGCACGGGCAACCCGCGACAGCAGTTCAACGAGATCACGGCCTACATCGACGGCTCGCAGATCTACGGCGTGGACTCCGCACGCGCAGCCGCCCTGCGGGAGTTCACGGGCGGCCGGCTGAAGACGAGCACGGGCGACCTCCTGCCGTTCAACACGGCGGGGCTCGCCAACGCCAACGACGCCCACGTCGTGGCCGACTCGCAGCTCTTCCTCGCGGGCGACGTGCGCGCCAACTAGAACCCCGAACTGCTCGCGCTCCACACGCTCTTCGTCCGCGAGCACAACCGGATCGCGGCGGAGGCGGCGGCGCGGAACCCCGCGTGGACCGACGAGCAGCTCTTCCAGCACGCGCGGCGGATCGTGATCGCCGAGCTCCAGAAGATCACCTACGACGAGTTCCTGCCCGCGCTGCTGGGCGGCCCGAAGCCCGGGGCGGACGGGATCGCGCCGTGGCGCGGCTACCGCGCCGACATGAACCCCGGCATCGCCACCGAGTTCTCCACGGCCGCCTTCCGCGTCGGCCACAGCATGCTCGGGCCCGACATCGAGTTCCTCGCGGACGACGGCACGCCGATCCGCGACCCGCTGGCCCTCCGCGACGCGTTCTTCAACCCCACGTCGTTGTCCGAGGTCGGCATCGACGGGATCGTGAAGTATCTCTCGAGCTCGCGGGCGCAGGAGATCGACACCCGCGTTGTGGACGACGTGCGCAACTTCCTCTTTGGCGCACCCGGCCAGGGGGGCTTCGACCTCGCCGCGCTCAACATCCAGCGGGGCCGCGACCATGGACTCGCCGACTACAACACGGTCCGCGCCGCCTACGGCCTGCCGCGGGTGACGAGCTTCGCCCAGATCACGTCCGACACGGTCGTGCAGCAGGCGCTGCAACAGGCCTACGGGAGCGTGGACCGGATCGACCTCTGGGTCGGCGGCCTGGCGGAACGCCACCTGCCCGGCTCGAGCGTCGGCGCCACGTTCACGCGGATCCTCGTGGACCAGTTCACGCGGCTCCGCGACGGCGACCGCTACTGGTACCAGAACCAGGGCGTGCTGCCCGCCGACGCGCTGCGCCGCGTGCAGGGCACGACGCTCGCCGACGTCGTCCGTCGCAACACGCACGTGGCGAACCTGCAGCCCGACGTCTTCGTGTTCCGGGCCGGCGTGTCGGGCAGCGTGTTCGCCGACGGCAATCGCGACGGCGTCCGCCAGCCGATGGAGCCCGGCGTCGCGGCCGTGGTGGTGACCCTCGTGGACTCGAGCGGCGCCACGGTCGCGACGGCCCGCACCGACCCCCGAGGGGGCTTCGCATTCGGCCGGCTCGACCTCGGCGCCTACCGGGTGGTCGTCACGCCCTCCTCCGGCGGGGCGGCGGTCACGAGCCGGGCCGTGAGGATCACCCGCGGGGGCGAGATCCGCGGCCTCGACGTGGCGCTCGCGGTCGCGCCCCCGGCGGCGCCACAGCCGCCCGTCGGCCAGCCGGGACCGAGGCCGCCCGTCCTGTCGCCGCGGTCCGCCGCCTTCGCGAGCCTCGCGGTCGGCCTGCCTGCGGCCGATCCCCAGTCGTATACTTTGGCGGGGGCTCCCAGGAACACGACCAGGCGATGACCCGACGCACACGCACCACGCGCCGCCGGACCGCACGCCTCGGGTTCGAGTTGTGCGAGCCGAGGCAGCTCATGGCGGCCGATACAGGCCACATGGCGGTGGGGATGAACCTCGAGAGCGTGGTGGACTGGTCGCCGGCGTGGACGTTCACCGACGCGTTCAAGGCCTCGCGGCCCTGGATCTCCCATGCCTTCAACCCCGTGACGTGGGGCACGACCTGGGATCCCGCGGCGGCGCCGACGCTCGACCTCGACGCCGACGGAAACGTCCGGTCCCTGAAGACCTGGACGCAGAACGGCGTCACGATGAGGCAGTTGGCCGGCACCCTCATGTTCGACGCGCTCGGCGGCGCCTACGCCGGCGGGATCTATCGCGCCGAGTGGGACGGCACGGGGGTCGTGACGTTCGGCTTCGACGCGGTGGTGACCGCGAGCGGCCGGACGGCCGGCGGACGCAACTTCGCCGACCTCCGCGTGACGCCGACCGACTCCGGCATCTACCTGCGGATCGACGAGACGAGCCCGACCGACCCGGTGCGAGGCTTCAACGTCTGGATGCCCGACTGGAACGGCCACAGCTTCGCCGGCGAGCGCTGGCAGCCCGGGGCCGCGTTCTCGCCGTTCCACCCGCTGTTCCTCGAGCGGCTCGCCCCGTTCTCGACGCTCCGCTTCATGGGAATGCAGGAGACGAACACCTCCAACATCGCCACCTGGTCGCAGCGGCGCGATGCGGCCGACATCCGCCAGGGCTCCGGCTCCGAGGGCACCCCCAGCGAGCCGGTCGCCAACGGCATCTCGCTCGAGTACATGGTCGAGCTCGCCAACGAGCTCGACGCCGACCCGTGGTTCAACATGCCCTACCTGGCGGACGACACGTTCGTGCGGAACTTCGCCGCCTACGTCCGCGACCACCTGGAGCCGGGGCGGACCGCCTACGTCGAGTGGGCCAACGAGGTCTGGAACTTCGGCTGGGGCTTCGAGGCCTCGCAGTGGGTGGCGCAGCAGGCGGCGGCCCAGCACCTCGACCCCGACTACGGACAGTGGATCGTCACCGGCCGCGAGGCGAAGCGGGACTTCGACATCTGGTCGGACGTGTTCGCTGGCCAGGCCGACCGGATCGTCCGCGTGGCGGCCGGCCAGGCTGCCAATTCGTGGATCGTCGAGCAGATCGTCGCCACCATGGGGAGCTCGTACGACGCGATCGCGCTCGCCCCCTACATCACCTACACCGACGAGCAGCGGGCCACGTACACGTCGGCCACCACGGTGGACCGCGTCCTCGCCGACGCGTGGACGAACGTGGCGACGTCGCTCCAGTGGACGAGGGACCACGCGGATCTCGCCGCCCGGCTCACGGTGCAGCAGGGCCGCCCGATCAGGCTCGTGGCCTACGAGGGGGGCCCGCACCTCGACGGCCGCGGCACGGCCTACCAAGATGCCTTCTACGCCGCGACGAACGACCCGCGGATGGGCGACGTCTACCGCGCCTACCTCAAGGGCCTCGACGACGCCGGGCTCGACCTCTACGTGGACTTCCAGTTCACGGGTCAGGCCGGCGCCGCGCCCTGGGGCGACTTCGCGAAGCTCCACCGCATGGACGAGCCGCTCGCCGCGGCGTGGAAGTACGCGGCGGTGGCGGCGGCGGCGGATGGATCGCTGTGGAGCGGCACCGCGATTCCCCCCGCGGTCGTGACCGTGGCGACCGTGGACGGCTCGGCGGCGGAGGCCGGCCTCGACCCAGGCACGATCCGGTTCGCGCGGACGGGAGGCGACCTCTCCGCCCCGCTGACCGTGGACTACCTGGTCGGCGGCACGGCCACTCCGGGCACCGACTACCAGGCCCTCGCGGGCACCGTGACGTTCGCGGCGGGAGCCACGACCGCCACCGTCGTGATCCGCCCGCTCGACGACACGGGCTACGAGCCCGTCGAGACCGTGATCGTCACCGCGATCGCCGGCACCGGCTACACGCTCGGCACGGCGACGGAGGGTCGGGTGTCGATCGCAAGCAACGACCCGCCGCCCCCTCCGGTGGTGAGCGTCCTCCCGGCGAGCATCGCCGAGGGCAGCTCCGGCATCCGCCGCCTCTCGTTCACGGTCGTCCTCTCTGCGGCCTCGACACAGACGGTCTCCGTCCGCTGGGCGACCTCGAACGGCACCGCCGCGGCGGGCCGCGACTACTACGCCGCCAGCGGCACCGTCGTCTTCTCGCCCGGCCAGCGGGTGGCGACGGTGGGCGTGTGGGTGATCGGCGACCAGATCGCGGAGGCCAACGAAACGTTCTTCGTCACGCTCTCCGCACCCGTCCGAGCGGCACTCTCCCCGACGGCGGCCCGGGCGGCCGGCACGATCCTCAACGACGACGGCCTCCTGCGGCTCGCGGCCTTCGCGGCCCTCGGCGATACCGGCACCACGAAGAAGAAGTGAGCCCGGCCGGCCGGCTTCGGCTGGCCGACTTCTCCGCGCACGCCTCGGGCCGTACAATCCCGCGGCATGGATACCGCCCTGTTCAACCGCGCCGAAGCCATCCGGGCCCGACTGCTGCAGCTGCGGGACTCTCTTTGACTGGGAGGGGCGCAGGCGGTCCGCGGCCCGCATCGAGGATGCGATGGGCCGGGCGGACTTCTGGAACGACAACGAGAAGGCCCAGGCCACCGTCGTCGAGTTGAAGACCGTGAACGCGGTGCTCAAGCCGCTGGAGGAGGCGCTGGCCGTGGGCCGTGACCTCGAGGCCCTCGAGGAACTGGCCCGCGAGGACGGCTCGCTCGAGGGCGAACTCGCCACCGAGGCCGACCGTCTCGAGAAGCTCGTGGATGCGCTCGAGCTGGCCTCCCTGCTCTCGGGCCCCCACGACGGCTGCGCGGCCCTCGTCGAGATCAACGCCCGCGACGGCGGCACCGACGCCAACGACTGGGCGGAGATGCTCCTGCGGATGTACTCGGCGTGGGCCGCGAAGCACGACTGCACCGTCGAGCTCCTCGACCGGCAGGACGACGACGTCGCCGGCATCAAGAACGCCGCGGTCGCGATCCGCGGCCCGTGGGCCTACGGCTACCTGAAGGGGGAGGCGGGCATCCACCGGCTCGTCCGCATCAGCCCCTTCAACTCCGAGGGCAAGCGGCAGACGAGCTTCGCCTCGGTGGACGTGGCCCCCGAGATCCCCGACGACGACACGGAGGTCGAGATCCGGGACGAGGACATCCGCGAGGACGTCTTCCGGGCCAGTGGCGCCGGCGGACAGCACGTCAACAAGACCTCGAGCGCGATCCGCCTGACGCACTTCCCCACCGGCATCGTCGTGCAGTGCCAGAGCGAGCGGAGCCAGCACAAGAACCGGGCCACGGCGCTCAAGATGCTCCGCGCCCGGATCGCCCGCATCCAGGAGGAGCGTCGGGAGGCGGAGAAGCACGCCCAGCACCTCTCGAAGCCAAAGACCGGTTTCGGATCCCAGATCCGCAACTACTTCCTGCACCCCGACCAGCGGGTGAAGGACCAGCGGACCGGCCACTACGTCGGGAATTTCCAGAGCGTCCTCGACGGCAACATCGACGGCTTTCTCGACGCCTTTCTGCGTTGGCGGGCCTCCGGGTCGGCGCCGGCCGCGGGGGGCGACGACGCCTGACCGCCGCGGTCCGCTGGACTGGGGCGGGCGTCCGGGCTACATTCGCCCGCACCCACAGGCGAGGTTCCCAGGGACTCCATGGCGGAAAAAGAACAGGCACTCGAGGTCGAGGGCGTCGTGACGCAGGCCCTCGCCAACACGCGGTTTCGCGTGCAGATCGCGGGCGGGCACATCGTCAACGCCCACGTGGCCGGCCGGATGCGGAAGAATTTCATCCGCATCGTCCCGGGTGACAAAGTGAAGGTCGAACTCTCCCCCTACGACCTCACGAAGGGCCGGATCACGTTCCGCGAGCGGTGATGCCGGGATTCGGGATCCCGCCACATGGGGAACGAACTCACCCCGCCGGCGGCTCGTTGGCGTCCGGCTTCTCCTCGGCGGACCGCGACTCGAGGAACTGCTTGAGGTCGCCGAACGTGCGGAGCGGCTCCTTGCCCTCCTGCATCGACTTCGTGAGCGGAGCGGCCGGCTTCTTCGCAACCGCCTCGTAGGTCCGCGGCCCCTGCTGTTCGCGCGGACGGCCACCCCGGCGGTCCCCGCGGCCGTGTGCCGGCCGCGGCTTGGGACCGGCGACCGGCGGCGGCTCGACGGACGCTCCACCGGCGGCCTGCGGCGGTGGGCCGGCCTTGCGGCGTTCCTTGGCCTCGCGGGCCCGCTCCTTCGCCTGCTGCTGCCGCTGCCGCTCGACGGGCGATATCATCGTGAGCGCGACTCGGCGCCGCGCCTTGTCGAGCTCCAGCACCCAGACCGTGACGATCTGTCCCACGCTCACCACGTCGTGCGGATCGCGGACGTAGCGGCTCGAGAGCTGGCTGATGTGGACGAGGCCGCTGTCGTGCAGGCCGATGTCCACGAAGGCGCCGAAGTCCACCACGTTGAGCACGGAGCCCGAGAGCTCCATGCCAACCTCGAGGTCCTCGAGCTTGAGCACGCCCTTCTTGAAGCAGGGCTGCGGCAGGTCCTCGCGGGGATCACGGCCCGGCCGTGAGAGCTGCTCGAGGATGTCGGCGAGGAGGAGCCGGCCCACGCCCAACTCGGCGGAGAGCGCCTGCAGATCCACCGCCGCGGCACGCTCGGCGAGCGCGCCTGCCTGCGGCCGGCCGGCGAGATCGGCGGGGCTCGCCCCGAGCCGCTCGAGCACCCGCTCCGCGACGGCGTAGCTCTCCGGGTGGATCCACGTCGAGTCGAGCGGATTGGAACCGCCCACGATCTTGAGGAAGCCGGCGGCCTGCACGTAGGCCCCCTCGCCGAACCCCGGCACCTCGAGGAACTGCTGCCGCGATGCGAACGGCCCGTTCTTCGTGCGCCACTCGTGGAGGTTGCGGGCGGTCGCCTGGTTCAGGCCCGAGACATAGCGCAGCAGGGCGGGGCTCGCCGTGTTGACGTCGACGCCCACGTAGTTCACGCAGCTCTCGACCACCGAGTCGAGCGAGTCGTGGAGGTGGCGGGCCTTCACGTCGTGCTGGTAGAGGCCGACGCCGATGTTGGCCGGCTCGATCTTCACGAGCTCGGAGAGGGGATCCTGGAGCCGCCGGCCGATCGAGATGGCACCGCGGACCGCGGCCTCGTGGCCCGGCAGCTCCTCGCGGGCGTAGACGCTCGTCGAGTAGACGCTCGCCCCCGCCTCGTTGACGACCGCGTACCCCATGTCGAGGTCTGACAATTCACCGGCGACGAGCTCCGCGACGAGCGTCTCGGTCTCGCGGCCGGCCGTGCCGTTGCCGACCGCGATCACCGTGCAGCCGTGCGCCCGCACCAGCTCGACGATCCGTTTGGCGGCCGCCGCCCGCTTCTCCGGCTGGCCGATGATGTGGAGCACCGCGTGCTCGAGCGGTGTGCCGCACTCGTCGATCGCCACGGCCTTGCAGCCGCTCTTGAAGCCGGGATCGAGCGCCAGCACCCGGCGGCCCGCCACCGGCGCCTGGAGCAGCAGGTTCCGCAGATTGCGGGCGAACACCTCGACGGCGTGCGACTCGCAGAACTCGGTCATCTCGCGGCGCAGCTCGCGCTCGAGCGCGGGCAGGAGCAGACGGGCCAGGGCGTCGCGGGCGCAGCCCGTGAGGAAGTCGGCGTGCGGGTGGCCCTCGGGCACGAGGGTCGCCTCGGCGGCGGCCTGGAGGTCCTCGGCCGGGCCCTCGATCCGCACCTTGAGCAGCCGGGCGCGCTCGCCGCGGTTGATCGCCAGCACCCGGTGCGGCGGGACCCGCTGCACGTGCTCGGCGTAGTCGAAGTAGTCGCGGAAGTGCCGCTCGTCCTTGGAGAGCGCCTTGCCCGGGCTCTCGACCCGCTGGCTCCGCAGGCGGCCGGACCGCTGGAGGATCTCCCGCAGCCGCTGGCGGGCGTCGGCGCGGCCGCTGAACTCGTCGGCGATGATGTGGCCCACGCCGAGGAGCACGTCGGCCACGGTGGCGACCTCGGCATCGGCATCGACGAAGACGGCGGCCCGGCGGTCGAGATCGGCCGCGGCGGGGTCGCCGGCGAGGATCTCGTGGGCGAGCGGCTCGAGCCTCCGCTGCCGCGCCAGCTCGGCGAGCGAGAGCTTTCGGGGCTTGAAGGGCAGGTAGATGTCCTCGAGTTGCTTGGCGCTCTCGGCCGCGACGATCCGGGCCTCGAGGGCGGGCGTGAGCTTTCCCTGCCCGTGGATCGTGCGCAGGATCGTCTGCTTGCGGTCGGCCAGCTGCCGGGCCCGGCCGAGGGCAGCGGCGACCCGGCGCACGTCGTCCTCGTCGAGGCCGCCCGTCTGGTCACGCCGGTAGCGCGTGATGAACGGGACCGTGTTGCCCGCGTCGAGCAGGTGCGCGGCGGCCTCCACGCCGGCCGGCGGCAGCCCCAGCCGCCGCGCGATCTGACCCAGGTCGATGACGACGGTGGTCGCTGGCGAAGCCATCCGACTCGCGGTGCCAGGCTGCCGGCCGTCCGCGAACTGTTCTCCTCGGCTCCCCCCCGCGGCGTGCGGCCGACGAGGCGGGAATCCGGACCGAAACCCGGTTCGGCAATCTAGGGCGGCGCGCGGACCGTTGTCAAACGACGCGGTCGTCGGCATCCCGCCGGCATACCCCACCTTGCCGCGGCGCAACGGCGGACCGGCAGCCGCGGTCCGCGCTGTGCCGGAGTCCCCTGCCCTTGACCCGCCGACGCGGGATCGCCTATTTCCCGCCGACCGCGCGGACTGCCGCAGGCCGGCGTCGCGGCCTCGATGCCGGCGGCTTCGGCTCCAGAGGCCGGCCGGAACGTGACGATCAGCACAACCGTGACGCGGGCGCACGACGCCGCCCGCACGACCGGCGCCACATCCGGGAGCCCAACGCAACCATGACCCGTCGCACCTCCGCCCCGGACGCCCCCGCCGCGGAACTCCTCCCCGCCGTGCCGCTCCTGGCGCTCGACCGCCAGTACGCCGCGCTCGGCGCCGAGATCCGCGCCGCGATCACCCACGTGTGCGACTCCGGCAGGTTCGTGCTCGGCCCGGACGTGAACGAGCTCGAGGCCGAGCTGGCCCGGGCCCTCGACGCCCCGCACGTGATCTCCTGCGCCTCCGGGAGCGACGCGCTGCTCTTGGCCCTCATGGCCCTCGGCGTGGGCACGGGCGACGAGGTCGTCCTCCCGAGCTACACCTTCTTCGCGACGGCCAGTGCCGTCACGCGGCTCGGCGCCGTGCCGATCTTCGCCGACATCGACCCCGCGACCTACCTCGTGGATCCGGCCGACGTCGCCCGCAAGATCAGCCGACGCACGAAGGCCGTCATCCCTGTCCACCTCTTCGGCCGCACCGCCGACATGGACGCGCTGCTGCCGATCGCCGCGAAGGCCGGCGTGCCGGTGATCGAGGATGCGGCCCAGTCGATCCTCTCCACGTGGCACGGCCGCTGCTCGGGCGTGCTCGGCGACGTGGGCTGCTTCAGTTTCTATCCCACGAAGCACCTCGGCGGTGCCGGCGACGGCGGCTTCCTCACGACCACCCGCGACGACGTCGCGCAGGCGCTGCGGCTGCTCCGCGTCCACGGCATGGAGCCCCGCTACTACCACCAGGTGGTCGGCATCAACAGCCGGCTCGACTCGATCCAGGCCGCGGTGCTCCGCGTGAAGCTGCCGCACCTCGATTCCTGGACGACCGCCCGCCAGGCCAACGCGGCTAGATACGGCGAGTACTTCGCCCGCCACGACTTCGGCGGCCGGGTCACCGTGCCCGGCGACGAGCCCCGCGGCCGGCACGTCTGGAACCAGTACGTGATCCGCGTGGGCGAGGGCCGCCGCGACGAGCTGCGGGCCTTCCTCGCGAAGGCGGGCGTGGGGACGGAGATCTACTATCCGGTCCCGCTCCACATGCAGAAGTGCTTCGAGCACCTCGGCTGGCGGAAGGGCGACCTGCCGCGGACGGAGCAGGCCGCCGAAGAGACGCTCGCCCTGCCGATCTTCCCCGAGCTCACCGCCGCCGAGCAGCACACCGTGGTGGCCCGGATCGCCGAGTTCTTCGGCGCCCCGCTCCGCGACCCGTCGGCGCACGGCCAGGACGCGGGCCTCAAGGCCCCGCACGTCCTCCGCCGCTTCATCGGCAAGGCCGACGACGTGCGCTGCTGACTTCACGCGAAACATCGGCATCCTGCCGATTTTCGCTTGGGCCGTCGCGGGCACAGCCAAGCGGCTGTGTTGGTTTTCAAGGGGGGCATGGTGCAGATCATGCTTCCGGAGAAGGCAGTTCCAGGAGGGAGGGAGTTCAGGGAGTCAGGGACGCCAGCCGGGGCCCCCACGACTCTCCGCTGCGCAGCATGGCATTGAGGATGACGAGGAGTTTCCTCATGCATGCCGTCAGTACGAGCTTGGGCGGCTTGCCCTTGGCCAGGAGTCGGGCCGCGAACACCCGGATGACCGGGTTGTGCTTCTTGGCGCTCAACGCCGCCATGTAGAGCACGTTGCGGACGCTGCCCCTCCCGCCCCAGATGGTGCGGCGGCCCTGGAACTGACCGCTGTCGCGGTTGAACGGTGCCACGCCCACGAGGGCCGCCACCTGCTGGCGGTTGAGCCGCCCGAGTTCGGGCAACTCGGCCATGAGGGTGGCCGCGGTCTGCTCTCCGACTCCCGGCACGCTTTTCAGCCGCTCGTAGCGGCCCCGCCAGTCGTCGTTCGACTCGACGAGTTGGAGGATCGCCTTCTCGATCCGTGAGATGTCCTTGTTGAGCGTCTCGATGAGCTTCAAGACGCTCTTCCGGACCAGCGGTGAGTGGGCCATCTCGCAGCGGTTTTTCTCGGCCGTGCGGTGGTCCAGGAGCTGCCGGCGCCGCACGATCAGCTCCCGGAGTTGCTCCTGCCGCTCGTCATATCCTTCGGGCACCGGCCGGGTCGTCTCGGCGAACCGGGCGATGACCGCAGCATCGATCCGGTCGGTCTTGGCCAGTAGGCCAAGAGCCTTGGCGAAGTCCCGCACCTGCCGCGGATTGACTACGGCGATGTGG
>JBJTPA010000199.1:0-5424 GCA_046074885.1 Planctomycetaceae bacterium | reverse complement strand
GCGACGATCGCGGCCCGCGGCCCGGCGATCGCATACACCGTGCCGGCGGCCGCTGCGATCGCGACGGCGGTGTCTCCGGCCGCGACGCCGCGGCCGGGCAGGGATGCGAGCAGGGCGACCGCCACGGCGATCCTGCGGCCGCACGAGCCGCGCTGAGCCGTCGCCATGCCGATCACGTCCCGGCCGGGGCCAGGCCGTGGGCCGCCTCCCAGGCGGCGATCGCGTCGGTGTGCTGGAGCGACAGGCCGATGTCGTCGAGGCCTTCGAGCAGGCAGTGGCGTCGAAACGGATCCACGGTGAACGATCGCGAGAAGCCGGCGTCGTCGCCGACCGTGCAGGCCCGCAGGTCGACGTGGAGGCGGTACTGTTTGCCCGCGGCGGCGGCGGCCCCCGCGCGGCGAAACAGCTCGGCCACGTCGGCCTCGTCGAGCCGGACAGGCACCATGCCGTTCTGGAAGCAGTTGTTGAAGAAGATGTCGGCGAAGGTCGGGGCGATCACGGCGCGGAAGCCGAAGTCGGCGAGGGCCCACGGGGCGTGCTCGCGGCTCGAGCCGCAGCCGAAGTTGCGGCGGGCGAGGAGGATGCTCGCGCCGGCGCTTTCGGGGCGGTTCAATTCGAAGGCGGGGTCGGGCTTCCCGTCGGGCAGGAACCGCCAGTCCCAGAACAGGAACTGGCCGAAACCCGTCCGCTCGATCCGCTTGAGGAACTGCTTGGGGATGATCTGGTCGGTGTCGACGTTGGCCCGGTCGAGGGCCGCGACGATGCCCGTGTGCGTCGTGAACGGCTCCATCATGCGTGCCCCCAAGTGCGGACGTCGACGAACCGGCCGGCAACCGCGGCGGCGGCCGCCATCGCGGGCGAGACGAGGTGCGTGCGGCCTCCCTTGCCCTACCGGCCCTAGAAGTTGCGGTTGCTCGTCGAGGCGCAGCGTTGACCAGGCGTGAGGATGTCGGGGTTCATGCCCAGGCACATGCTGCAGCCCGCCTCCCGCCACTCGAACCCGGCCTCGCGAAACACCCGGTCGAGCCCCTCCTGCTCCGCCTGCCGCTTCACGCGGCCGCTGCCCGGCACCACCATGGCGTGCACCGTCGACGCCACGCGGCGGCCGCGGACGACCGCCGCCGCCGCCCGCAGGTCCTCGATGCGGCTGTTCGTGCAGGAACCGATGAAGACGCGGTCGATCGCGATGTCGGTGATCGGCGTGCCCCCCTTCAGCCCCATGTAGTCGAGGGCCCGGGAGGCGCTGTCGCGGTCGTTCGGGTCGGCGAACGCGTCGGGGTGCGGCACCGCCGCATCCACGCCCACGACCTGCGCCGGGTTCGTGCCCCACGTGACCTGCGGCACGATGTCGGCCGCGCGGAAGATCTCCACGCGGTCGTAGACGGCACCGGGGTCGCTCGGCAGCTTCTCCCAGCGGGCCACCGCGGCGGCGAAGTCCTGGGGCGCGAAGTCGCGGCCCCGCAGGTAGTCGAACGTGACGGCGTCGGGGGCGATCATGCCCGCCCGCGCGCCCGCCTCGATCGACATGTTGCAGACCGTCATCCGCTCCTCCATGCCGAGGCCGCGGACGGCCTCGCCGGTGTACTCGATGACGTGGCCCGTGCCCCCCTCGGTCGAAAGCCGGCCGATGACGTGGAGCACGAGGTCCTTCGCCGTCACGCCCGGCGGGAGCCGGCCGTCCACGCGGACCTCCAGCGACTTGGGCTTCGCCTGCCGCAGCGTCTGCGTGGCGAGCACGTGCTCCACCTCGCTCGTGCCGATGCCGAAGGCGAGCGCGCCCATGGCGCCGTGGGTGGCGGTGTGGCTGTCGCCGCAGACGATCGTCATCCCGGGCTGCGTGATGCCGAGTTCCGGACCGATGACGTGAACGATGCCCTGGTCGACGTCGTCGAGGTCGTAGAGCCGGATCCCGAACTCGCGGCAGTTGGCCCGCAGCGTGTCGATCTGCTGCTTCGAGACCGGGTCGGCGATGGGGAGCCGGCGGTCGGTCGTGGGCACGTTGTGGTCGGGGGTGGCGAACGTGGCCCCGGGGCGGCGGACCCGCCGACCGGCGAGCCGGAGCCCCTCGAAGGCCTGCGGGCTCGTCACCTCGTGGACGAGGTGCCGGTCGATGTAGATGAGCGGGAGTTCGCCGGCGGGCGCGCAGACGACGTGGTCGTCCCAGATCTTGTCGAGCAGGGTGCGGGGGGGCATCGGCGTGGCGGGTGGGTGCGCGGCGGAGAGGACGGGGTCGAGCGTTCAGCCTAGTCGCGGAGCCGGGCCGTCGCCAGACGCCGCGGCCGCGCCGCCGCGGACCGCGTCAGCCGGCGCGGCGCAGTCCCGGCTGGACGGCCTGCGCGGCCAGTTCCTCGAGCCGCCGCCGCGACAGGGCGGACCAGGCAGGCCCCGCGGCCGACCGGGACTCGACCAGCACGGTCGTGGCCGCCGTCGTGACCCTCTGGAGGAAGAACCACGCCCGCTCCAGGTGCCGCGGATCGGCATCGACCGACACGAGCACGAGATCGAACGTCCCGACGTGGTTGCAGAGCCTGGCCAGCGCCGCATCGGCGCCGCCGGGGGCGAGCTGCACGCGGGCGAGGCCGTGGAGCCGCTTGTGGGCGGTCTTCAGCGAGACGCCGGGAGGATCAGCCGGAGCGCGGCCCTCGAAGAGGTCGATGCCCACGTAGTCCACCGGTGCTCCGGCCGCCGCCCGCAGCATCCGCTCGGTCCGCACCAGCAGGCCGAGTCCGACTTCGAGGATCCGGCGCGGCCGCGCCGCCAGGACGTGGCGGTATACGGCGCGGTCGCCGGCCGGCTTCGAGAGCCGCGTGAGCCACAATCGCGCCGCGAACCCCATGCCCGCCATGATCGTGTCATCCCCGGCGCCGGCCCCGGCCCGGCGCCGGGGGTCCACGGAGGCTCATCGGCCCCGGCGGCGGACCGTCTTCAACGGCAGCCTCCCGGGCGTCAGACCTTGCCCGACTGGGCCCCGCTTCAGGGCGTGCGGATCTTGGCCAGGGCCGCCGCCGCCGCGGACCGCACCGCCGGCACGGAGTCCTCCTCGGCGACGAGCTCGAGGATCGGGACGGCCGAGCCGGCCGCCTTTCCGATGTCGCCGAGCGACACCGCCGCCTCGAGCCGCACGAGGTCGCGGTCGCCGCGGAGGGCCCGCCGCAGGAGCGGAATCGCCGTCTCGACGACGGCCGCTTCGGCGGGCTCGATCTTGAGTGCCGCCCACACGGCCACGGTCGCCATGATTTCGTCGTCCGACTTCGAGAGCTCGAGGAGCCGCGCCAGGGCCGGCTTCGCCGCCGACCCGATCCGGCCCAGCGCGTACGCGGCCGTGTAGCGGATGCCGGGGGCGACCCCGTCGGCGAGCAGCTTCTGGAGCGCTGGCACCGCCGCGGCCGCGTCGGCGCCCAATGCCCCCAGCGCCACGGCCGCCTCGGTCGAGCACGCCTCGTCCGGGTCGGCGAGCGCGGCCTCGAGGTCCGGAACGGCCGCCTTGGCCGCCGCCCCGATGGCC
This sequence comes from Planctomycetaceae bacterium, assembly GCA_046074885.1. Classification (GTDB taxonomy): domain Bacteria; phylum Planctomycetota; class Planctomycetia; order Pirellulales; family UBA1268; genus QWPN01. The sequence continues at coordinate 1,919 of JBJTPA010000199.1, read as the reverse complement.
GCAAGCACGCCCAGCGCCTGCCGGCGGTGCTCCGGCTCGGCGAGCCGCTTCCGCAGATGCTCCACCGCGACCCCGCCGAGCCTCACGAGACCGCCGCCGGCCGCCATGCCGACGGCCTCGTCGGTGTCGTCGAGCAGCTCGGCGAGTTCCACCGCCACTTCCTGCCGGGACGCATCGTCGAGACGCTCCGCGAGGTCGGAGAGGCCGGAGGCGGCGGCCTTGCGCATCCGTGGCTCCTTCGCCTGCAGGGCCTTCTTCAGCCGCGCGACGGCGTCCGCCCTGAGCGCCGCGTCGTCGGGATGGATCTTCGCCCGCGCCCACGCCGCCGTCGTGGCGAGGAACTCCTGCGGATCGTTCACGGCCTTCTCGAGCGCCGCGTCGGCGGCGGCGGCCCGGATCGACCCGAGTGCGAACGCCGCCGCCATCCGCAGGAAGCTCTCCTGCGACTCCTGCGACTCGAGCGTGGCGACGAGCTGCGGCGCCGCGGCGGCGGCCGGCTCGCCGATCGCCGCGAGGGCGAGGATCGCCTGGAGCCGCTCCTCCGGGCCGCCGTCGGCGACGACCGCGGCGAGCTGGGACACCGCCGGCGCCGCCTCGGGCCCGATCTCGGCGAGCGCGACCTCGGCCCAGTAGCGTGACTTGGGATCCTTGAGCGCCTCGACGAGCACCGGTACCGCATGATCCTCGATGTCGGCCAGGGTCTGGAGCGCGGGCAGCACGACCGACGGATCCGAGTCGTCGAGGGCTCCGCCGAGCAGCGCGGCGAGCTTACGGGATCGGCGAGGACGGTCCGCAGGGCACGCACAGCGGCCCGGCGGGCACGCGGGTCGGCGTGGACGATGGTCTTCACGAGCGGCTCGACGCACGCCTCGTAGGCGGCGGCGTCCTCGGTCGCCACGGCATCGTCGTCCTTGCGGACCATGGCGATCGCCGCCGCGGCCTGCGTGACCACGATCGGGTCCGGATCGGAGAGCAGCTTCACGAGCGTCGGCAGCGCTGAGACCGCGTCCTCGCCGATCAGGCCGCAGGCCCGCGCGGCGTGCCATCGCGGCCGCGGGTCGGTGTCGGACGTGGCGGCGAGGAGATCCGGCAGCGCGTCCTTGCCCCGCTGGCCAAGCGCGGCGATGGCGTCGATCGTGAGCACGCGGACGCGGCTGTCGTCGCTGGTCGCCAGCGTCTTGCGCAGTGCGGCGAGATCAGGCTCCGCCGGAGCGGCCGTCGACTCGCCTGCCGGAGTCTGCACGGCGGGCCTCGCGGCCGAGCCTTCCGCAGGCGCCCGGCCACCACCCTGCGAGCACCCGGCCACCACGACGGCGCACGCCGCCGCCAACCACCACGCCTGCACGCTGCGGACCATGTGCTCGAACTCCCGGAGCCACGCGATCGCGTCGTCCCGGGGACGGCGCGGGCCGCAACCGGCGGGCGACCGAACGTCGCCGCCGAAGGCCGCCGGGAGTATACTCCCGCAGCGTTTGAGCGTGGGCGGCGCGTACCCGCCCCGGCCGTCGAGACGAGGTGACCATGTCCGCTCCCACCGTTGCCTTTCCCTTCCACCGTGAGGCCGCCACCGCTCGCTCGGCCCGGCGGGCGTCGCGGCGCCGCATCGCGCTGGCGGCGGTTGCGGTCTTGGCTCCCGCGGCGGCCTTCGCCCAGTGGGGCGGATACGGCTTCAACCGCGGCGGCTACGCCTCCACGGCCGGCCAGGGCGCCGCCTACGGCATGGCGGAGATGATGCGGGCCCAGGGCACCGAGAACCTGCTCAATTCCCAGGCCGCGAAGAACTGGGAGGAGGCCAAGACGCTCGAGATCCAGAACAGGATGCGCTGGACCGAGACCTACTTCGAGATGCGGAAGACGAACCGCGAGGCCCGGGCCGCCGAGGACGGCCCCCCGGTGAACCAGGAGCAGGCGATCCGCAT
>JBJTPA010000198.1:0-6183 GCA_046074885.1 Planctomycetaceae bacterium | reverse complement strand
CACGCCCGCCGGGGCCATGGATGGCCCGGCGGGCGTGAAGCTAGAAGTTCGAATTGCAGCCCGTATCGACGTCGCCGACCATGTGCAGGTGGTCGTGGTCGATGTAGACGACTTCCTGCACGTCCTCGTCCACGAGCGTGTGCGGCACCGGCCAGCCGACCCGCTTCACCTCCTGGAAGTAGACCGTGCACTTGTAGTGGGCGTGGTGCAGCTGCGCGGGGCCCGCGAGCGGGTAGTGCCGCGGCGGGTCGATGTAGTCGGCGATCTTGCACTTCGTGATCCGCACGCGGTTCCGCTGCACCTCGTAGAGGAAGGGCCAGTTGCCCTGCACCGGCCGGGCCTTCTCGAGGGCCCGCATCACCTCGTCGTCGCTCGGCTCGTCGATCGCCTCGCAGGGGCCGCCGGGCTGGAGCGGCCCGAGCACGGGCGCCCGCTCGTAGCGCTCGTAGTTCCAGAACTGGTCCTCCTTCGCCTTCTGCACGAAGGTGGGGACGGGGATCGGGAAGGCGAGGGGGCCGATGTTCGGGCCCTGGGTCGTGATCCAGAAGCACCCGCCCTGGAACGGCAGGCCCGCGGCCAGCAGCAGGGCCGTCGCCAGGAACCGGTTCCTCGTCTGCATGGCATCACTCCTCGACGGGCGACCTCGCGGCGCGACGGTCGTGCGGGTTGTATCGACCACGGGGCCGGCGGAACTTCCGTTTTTTCCGTCTGGGCAAGGTGCGCCCGGGGCGGCGGCGGGCGGCGGCCGGGCCGCCCCCCCGGAAACGCGAAAGGCCCCCGGCGTCCGCCGAGGGCCTTCCCGTGTTCGCACGCGATCCGCGGGGGATCACTTGTGGTGGCTGTGCATGTGACGCTCGTCGAAGTCGATCCACCACCAGCCGTCGTCCCATTCCATCGAGACCCGCCGCCAGCCGAGCGGCACCTGCGGGTAGGGATAGAAAGGTCCGATGTAGGGCCAGGCCGTGGGCGAGTACTGCGTCGGATACTGCAGGGCCGCGTAGTTGGGGTAGGCGGCGTAGCTCGGCCAGGCGTAATTGGGCATGTTGGGGCCGTCGCCCCGCATCGGGATCGGGGGCATGCCCACGCCGGTGCCCGCCATGGGCATCGGGCCGCCCGCGGAGCCCGGCATCGCGCCTGCCGGGCCGCCGTTGCCGTAACGCACGGAGCCCGGAACGATCTGCCCCTCGCCGACGGCCTCCATGCCATTTGGCACCGGCAGCGCGAGGGTGGGAGTGCCTTGCATCGCAGTGCGGGTGTAGGCGGCCCGCTGCAGTCCGCCCGACTGCCGGGTGGCGGCGCCGGCCTGGCGTCCGCGGTTGTCGGGCGTGACGGCCTGCGCGAGGCGGACCGACTCGGAGCCGGCCGGCTTCGCCGGGGCCACGAGGGCCCGCATCGACGCCGGCATGCCGAAGCCCGTGCCAGAGGCGGGGGCCTTCGAGTCGATCGCGAGACGGTTGACGACCCGCTCGACGCCCGGGCTCCTCTCGGCGATGCCCACGGCGGCGGCGAGCTGCTTCTCGTCGGCGACGCGGCCCTCGAGCCACACGGTGCCCGACTTCGCCTTGACGCTCACGCGGTAGCCCTGCAGTTCGCCCGACTGGCGGAGTTGCGCGGCGACGTCGGCGGCGAGATCGGCGGCCCGCACACCCGCGGGCAGGAGCGTCGCGGCGACGAGGGCCGCCCGCAGCGTGGCTTTCGTGATGGACATGCGTGACTCCTGGACGCGGAACGCTCGAGTCGCTGCGGCGGGCCCAGCGGGGCGGACGTCGCACACTCACCGTTTCATTCGGCCGCCGGTCGCGCCGCAGGGGAGTTTTTTTCCGGTTCGTCCGGCGCGGACCCGCGCCCCGGCAGGCAGGGCAGGGTGGGCAAGCCGCCGGCCGTCAGCGGGCCCGCGTGCCGAAGTCGCAGACTGCGACGAGCGTCATGATCGCGAGCGTCACGGCACAGGAGGCCGCGGCGTCCGGGCCGAGCCGCACGGCGGCGCCGAACGTCGTGCCGATCGCGGCCAGCCCACCGACGCAGAGCCAGTGGCCGAGCCGCTCGTGCCGCGTGCCCTCGACGAACCGGGCCACGCCCGCCGTGGCGACGGCGAACGCCTGCACGGCGCCCAGGGCGCAGAGCGAGGGGCTGACGGCGAGTGCGAGGAGCGTCATGCGATGAGATGGGTGAGACGCGGGGCACGAACGGTTCCAACCGTAGCCGCCCCGCCGCGCCGCGGCAAACCCAACCCGGCCGGCCCGAACCCGGGTTTCCGGATCGTCTCGGGGCACGCGGGTCGCCGCAGACCGCCCAGTCCGCCCGCCGTCCCACGGCTACTTCTTTTCGATGAGCGCCTCGAGCTTCCGTTCGAGGTCCGTGATCGAGACGTTGCGATCGACCACGTTGCCCTCGGCGTCCACGAGGAACATCGTGGGCAGCGCGAGCACGCCGAACTCCTCGGCCAGCCGGCTGTCGAGGCCGCCCGGCTCGTGGATCTGCGGCCACGGGATCGGCTTGGCCTGGAGGAACTTCGCGAGCCGCGCCTTGTCGCCGTCGAGGGCGATCCCCACGACCGCGAGCTTCTTGCCGTAGCGCCCGTGCAGTTCGCGGATCTGCGCGAGGTCCACCTTGCACGGCTCACAGTCGGTGGACCACCAGTGCACGACGACCGGCGTGCCGCGGAACGCCGCGACGCTTACCTGCTTGCCATCGAGCCCGGTGCCGTCGAGCGCGAGCGGCTTGCCCACGCCCTGGAGCCGCCGCACCGCGCCGGCCGCCTTGCGGGCCTGAGGCGTGCCGGGGAAGTCGCGGGCGATCGATGCATAGCGATCGACCGCCTCCTTCTCGCGGGCCTCGAATTCGTCACGGAAGGCGAGCTGCAGCAGCGCCTCGGCTGCCTCCGGCGCCTGCGGGTGCTTCTCGACGAATGCCTCGAGATCCTTGAACCACTGTGCCTGGAGCTTCTCGCCGTCCACCCCCGGCTGCTGCATGCCCTTCGAGTAGCGGGCCTGCGCGAGCCGGAAGGCGACGAGCGCCGCGAGCCGCTCATCGCCCGACTTCTCGGCGATCTGCTCGAGCTTCCCGATGCCGTCTGGCACGAGCCCCTCCTGCGCGTAGGCGGCGAGCGTCTCGACGAGCTGGTTCGTCCAAAAGCCGCGGTCCCCCTCGGCGCACGTGGCGAGCACCTGCTCGAGGATGGCCACCTGCTCGGCCGCCAGCTCGCCGCGCTTCGCGGGGGCCGCCGCGGGCATCTGCTGCTCGATCTCCTGGAGCTTGGCGACGAGCGGCTTGATCTTCTCGTCCTGCCCGGGCCCGGCGCCCGGCCCCGGCGCTCCGAGCTTGGGAGCGAAGAAGCCTCCCGCGTCGGCCACGTCGGGCGGGGCGCCCCCCACGTGCGGAGCATCGATCGGCCGCCAGACCTGTCCGCAGCGGACGAGCGAGCCCACGAACACCTGCGTGGCCTCGGCCGCGCCGCCGGCCCGCGGGGTCTCCACGAGGGCCACGATGTTGTCGTAGGCCATGACGTCGCGGGTGGCGCCGCCGCTGCCGGCGGGAATCACGCCCGGCGCCTGCGGCGCGAGCATGTTCGACCACCGCGATGCGGGCCCGACGGCCTTCTGCGCAGCGGCCACCTTGGCGAACTCCTGCTCGGCGCGGGCCGCGCGGGCCGCAAGCGCGGCGAGCTGCTCGCCGGCGAAGCCCGCGGTCTCGAGGTCGGCCCTCGAGGGGAGCAGCAGCTTGAACGCGGCGAGGTCGCGGCCCCGGAGGGCCGCGACGATCTCGGCGGTGGCCTCCTCTGCCGACAGTTGCTTCCAGGAGGCGATGCCTCCGGTGCCGGCGTCGAGCGCGGCCCAGCTGCCGCCGGCCGAGTTGAGCCAGCGCGACTGGGCGGCCTTCGTGTCGTGTTCGGTATCGACGTCGCGGTAGACCTCGAGCCCATCCTTGTAGAAGCTCCAGCGATCGACGACCTTGTTGCCGTTGGTGTCGGCGAACAGCCGGAGAATCTCGCCGCCGGGCCCGCGGACGACGAGGGCCTGCGTGCCCTCGACCTTCTCCTGCCCGATCGTGCACTGCTTCGCGACCTCCGGGGCGGGCTGATCGACCTCCGCGTACTTTGTCCGCGGCGTGATCTTCAGGGCGTCCTCGGTGGTGGGGGCGGCGTCGGCCGCGATCGGCGCGGCGAGGCAGCAGGCCAGGGCGACGGCTGCCGCGCTCGGGGCGGCGAAGGCGGGACGCGGCGACCGGATGCTGGGGCTGGGCATGTGATCTTCCTTGACGGCCTTGACGGGGCGCGACGCCCGCGCGGGGCAGGGCCGTTCGCGACCGACAAGGTATCCGGAACCCGCGTCGGCGCCAGCGCCGCCCGGTCGCCGGCAGCGGAACCCGCGGCGCGGTCGGCGGGGCTTTGAATTCGGGCGCGGGCCTCCGTACACTCGGCGTTTCGGCCGCTCGCGAGGGCGTCCGCGACCGCGCGCGTAGCTCAGTTGGTTAGAGCGCCACCCTGATAAGGTGGAGGTCCCAAGTTCGAATCTTGGCGCGCGCAGTTGAAAATCCAGGGCCATACCGTGCAGGCATCGCCGGACGCGATGCCGTCGATCGCAGGAACCCTTGGCGTTCCTGCGATCGACCGAGCGAAAAAGGCAAGGGATGGCTTTTCGCGGTCCAACCAGGGGACGTAGCTCAATTGGGAGAGCACCGCCTTTGCAATGCGGGGGTTGTGGGTTCGATCCCCATCGTCTCCATCTCCAGGGCTGCAGGGCCATCCATGGCCCCTGCAGCCCTTGGCCGTCGCGGCGAAAGCCGAGGTTTCGCCGGACGGTCGGCGGCCGCACCTCCGGGCGACCGGTGCCGCTTCCGCGGCGAGGGTTGATCCTTGCATCCTGCCGACCACGTCACCGGACTCGCGCCCCGGGGCGAGTTGCAGGCCGCGCTCGAGCGGCTCGCCGGCCAAGGCGGGCCGTGCGCGCTCGTGATCTGCGACGTCGTGGGTCTCAAGGCCGTCAACGAGCGCGACGGGTTCCTCGCCGGTGACGCCGTCCTGCGACAGGCCGCCGAACGGCTCCGCGCCGCCGCAGGATCCGAACTCTCCGCGCGGCTCGGCGGCGACGAACTCGTGGCCGTGTTCACCGGCCCGGATGCGGCGGCAGCCGCGAGACGCGCCGCGGCGAGCCTCGCCGCTCCCGGGACGCCGCCGCTGCGATCCGCCGCCGTGTCCGCCGGGCCGAACGAGGCCCCCGGGCCGCTCCTCGAACGGCTCTATGCAACGATGCGGCGGTCCTGAATAATCGTTCACGACGGTCTCGGCCGTCTCCCCACCTCCCCCGGCCACGGATTCGGCGGCCGGTTTCCCCCGCATGGCAGCAGCGCCCCCCGTGTCCACACCCAGCTCCGCCCCGACCGCCGGCACCCGCCGCACCGACATCCGCAACATCGCGATCATCGCCCACGTAGACCACGGCAAGACCACGCTCGTGGACTGCCTGCTCCAGCAGAGCGGCCAGTTTCGCGCCAGCCAGCTCTCCGAGCGGATGCTCGACTCCAACGACCTGGAGAAGGAGCGGGGCATCACGATCCTCGCCAAGAACATCGCGGTGGAGTGGAAGGGCACGAAGATCAACATCATGGACACCCCAGGCCACGCCGACTTCGGCGGCGAGGTGGAGCGGGTGCTGCGGATGGCCGACGGGGCCCTCGTGCTCGTTGATGCGGCCGAGGGCCCGATGCCGCAGACGCGGTTCGTGCTCTCGAAGGCCCTCGAATGCCGGCTGCGACCCGTGGTCGTGGTCAACAAGATCGACCGCCCCGACGCCCGGCCCCACGAGGTGCTCGACGAGATCCTGGGCCTGTTTCTCGAGCTCGGCGCCGACGACGACCTCGCCGACTTCCCGTTCGTCTACGCCTCGAGCCGCCACGGCTTCGCCTCCCACGACCCGGCGACCCGCGAGGGCACGATGGAGCCGCTGCTCGACCTCGTGCTCGAGAAGATCCCCGGGCCGGCCGTCGACCCCGACGCCCCCCTGCGCATGCTCGTCACCACGCTCGACTGGTCGGATTACGTCGGCCGGATCGCGATCGGCCGGATCGAGTCGGGCACGCTCGTGAAGTCGGCCCCGGTCGTCCGCTCGACCGCGGCGGGAGGCCTCGGGCCGGCGAAGGTGATCGGGCGGCAGGTGTTCGACAAGCTCGGCCGCGTCGACGGGG
>JBJTPA010000197.1:0-4918 GCA_046074885.1 Planctomycetaceae bacterium | reverse complement strand
TGAGGTTCCCGATCGAGATCACCGGCACGGTCGCGCGGCGCTCGGGCAGCAGGCCGGCGTCGTACGCCGCGTTGCGGGCGGCGACGGCGGCCGCGTAGGGTGCGGCCAGCGCGGCGAGGCAGGCCCGGGCGGCCGTGGGCCCGACGCCCCTGGTGGAGCCATCGACCAGGCGGCGGAACGAGGCGGCGTCGGGCAGGAGCGACATCGTCCGGGCGACCTGCGGGGCGGACGGCGTGGGAGGGCCTGCACCATAGCAGGGACGCCCCGGAATGACCGCACCCCCGGGGGGCCGCCGCCGATATACTTGACGAGACGATTCCCACCTTCGCGTGCGGTCCGGCGGACGCCGTCGGCCGCGGCCGGTCCCCGGCGGGCGATGCCATGGCGACGGCTTCGAGCAGCGACCCCCTGGCCGTGGCCGACTGGGACCACGGGTCCGAGACGAAGTCGGACCGCTACCTGGCCGCCCGCCTCGCCGCCGCCGGCGCCGACTTCAAGGGCGTCGCCGTCGCGACGTTCGCCCTCGGCACGGGCGTGGTCGCCCTGGCCTGGCTGGGGGCGGGCGTGCTCGCCGAGCACTGGCTCGTGCCCGGCGGGCTGCCCGCCGCCGCGCGGTGGCTCTGGTTCGCCGCGGGCGCGACCGCACTCGTCGCCGGACTCGTCCGCTGGGTGGTGCCGCTCGTCCGCTGCCGCGTGAACCTCCTCTACGCGGCCCGTGTCATCGAGCACGAGCATCCCGACCTCCACAACGACATCGTGAACGCGGTGCTCGTCAAGGCGCGGCCCGGTGCCGCGGCGCCGATCGTCGCGCGGTCGCTCGAGCAGCGGGCCGCGAAGCGGCTCTCGGCCGTGCCGGCCGACGGCGTCGCCGACCGCGCGGTGCCGCTGCGGCTCACCATCGCGCTGGCGGCGCTCGTCGCCGCGCTGTGCGTCTACCAGGTGCTCGCGCCGAAGAGCCTCGTGGTGTCGGCGGCGCGGCTCCTCGCGCCGTGGTGGGGGATCGCCGCGCCCGCGAGGGTGTCGATCGCGCCGCCGCTGCTCGCGTGGCGGATGCCGCCCGACGCCTCCGGGGCCGAGCGGCCGCAGCAGCCGCTCGAGGCCGTGGACGGCACGGTGACGCTCGTCCGCGGCCGCCAATTGGTGGTCGAGACCGAGGTCCGCGGGCTGCGCTCCGGCGAACGGCCCGAGGTCGTGGTGACGCCGCGGCGCGACGACGGCCCCGATGCCTCGCCGCCCTGGACCGTGCCCCTGGCACCCACCGCGCAGCCGGGCCGGCTGCAGGCGGTGCTGCCGGACGCCGCACGGGGGCTCGAGCACGGCGTGGAATTCGTGGTGGCCGCCGGCGACGCGCGGAGCGGCCGCCTGCGGGTGGCCGTGGTGGACGCCCCGTCGCTCCTCGTCCGCGAGGTCCGCTACGACTATCCGCCGTACACCCGCCGCCCGCCGGAGACGGTCGCTTGGCAGGGCGACCTCCGCGCGCCGGAGTTCACGAGGGTCACGATCACGGCCGAGGGCAACCGGCCGCTCGAGACGGCGTGGATCGACCCCGGCTGCGCCGGCCGCGAGAGCGAGAAGAAGCGGATGCGGATCGGGCAGCACGACCTCGCGCGGGCGATCGTCGATTTCCCGCTGCGGATGAACGCCGACCGCTCGGCGGCCGAGTTCGTCTCGTATCGCCTCGGGTTCCAGCCCCGGGCGTCGTCGTCGGCCAGCCGCGAGCCGCCGGTCACGGAGAAGCTCGAGTATCGCGTCGAGGTGATCGCCGACGTGGCCCCCGAGGTGGTGGTGGACGCACCGGAGGACGCGATCCGCGTGCCCCCCTCGGCGCCGGTGTCGATCCGGGTGCGGGCGCTGGATCCCGACTACGGCCTGGCCCGCGTGGGCATCGAGACCCGGGTTCGCGGCGGCGCGGAGCGGCCCCCGGCCTGGATGCTCGAGCGGCCGCAGGCGGAGCCGTTCGCCGGCGCGGTGGAGATCGTGCCGGAGCGGCTCGGCGCGGCGGCGGGCGGCGCGCTCGAGTATCGCGCCGTCGCCCACGACACGCGGCCGGAGAAAGCCAACGTCTCGTACTCCGCGTGGCGTTCGCTGCAGATCGACGCCGCGGCGCCGCCCCAGCCGCTCGACCGCCAGCCGCCGCCCGGTGACGGCGGCGACGCGCCGGGCGGCCATGGTGACGATCCCGGGAGCGGCCAGCGCGCCGGCGACGCCAGGCGGCCCGACCAGCGTCCGGAAGGCGGTGACGCTGCCCGCGAACCGCAGGGCGGCGGCGGAGAGGAGTCCGCGGCACGGGGCCAGGGCCGCGACATGGAGCAGCCGCGGGCTGACGGGCCGGACGCCGCCGAACCGCGACGGGACAACGGCGGCCGTCGCGAGGACGGCGAGCGCCGCGAGAACGAGGGACAGTCCGGAGGACAGCAGCAGGGGCAGCCCGGCCAGGGGGGCGCCGGCAAACAGGACGGCGGGGTGGGGAAGCAGGCCGGCGGAGCTGGCAAACAGGATGGTGGCGCCGGAAAGCAGGGCGGTGGAGCGGGGAAGCAGGACGGCCGTGCCGGCAAGGAAAACGACGGCGCGGGCAAACAGGATGGTGGCGCCGGCAAACAGGGCGGTGGGGCGGGGAAGCAGGATGGCGGCGGCGGCAAGGAAAACGACGGCGCGGGCACGCGGAGCGACGCAGGGAAGCAGGACGGCGGCGCTGGGAAGCAGAAAGGCGGTGACGGCGCGCAGCAGGATGGCGCTGGCCAACGGGATGGCGGCGACAGCGAGCAAAACGGCGGCGCTGGCAAGCAGGACGGTGGCGCCGCGAAGCAGGACGGCGGGCGATCGCCGCCTCGAAACGCGGTGGCCGCCGACGGCACGAACGACGGCGAGGCGATGGAGCGGATCCTGGAGAACCGCCGCAGGCGAGACGCCGAGCAGCGCGGCGGGAATCCCGCCACCGGCCCCGGACACCCGAAGCCCGGCGAGCAGCCGGGCAAGGAGGGCCGCGCGCCGGACAAGCCGCCGGCGCCGGCCAAGGATGGCGAGACCGGCGGCACGCCGCGCGAAGCCGCCGGCGCCGCCAAGCAGCCCCCCGCATGCGCGGACGCGAACGGCAAGCCTTGCGGCAAGCCGCAGTGCTCGTCCTGCAACGGTGGCGGGCAATCCGGCGGTTCGCCCGGTGGCGGCGCCGGCCAGGGGCAGTCGGGATCGCCGCAGCCCGGCCAGGGACAGCCGGGAGAGGGCCAATCCGGGCAAGGCCAGGGGCAGCAGGGGCAGGGTTCGCAAGCCCAGGGTCAGCAGGGGCAAGGCCAGACCGGTCAAGGCCAGCAGGGCCAGGGCCAGCAGGGCCAGGGTCAGCAGAATCAGGGTCAGCAGAATCAGGGTGAGGGCCGCGACGGACAGGCGGCCCGGCAAGGCCAAGGTGAGCAAGGCCAGGGAGAGAAAGGACGAGGCCAGCAGGGTCAGGGCCAGCAGGCGCACGGTCAGGGTCAGCCGCAGCAGGGTGGTCAGCCGGCTGGTGAACTGCCCGAAGGCGCGCCGCCGTCAGGCAGCACCGTCGGGGCCGGTGGTCGCGTGGGCGGTGATCGCGGCGGACAGCGGGGGAATGCCGACGGCGACGCCGCCCGCCGCGACGTGGAGTGGACCGAGCAGGACACCGCCCACGCCCGCAACGCCGCCGACCTCGCCGTCGAGCACCTCCGCGACAGCGTGAACGCGGGCCGCACCGAAGTCCTCGACGAACTCGGCTGGACGCCGGAGCAGGCCCGCGAGTTCATCGAGCGATGGCAGGCGATGCGGCGCCTCGCGGGCAGCGAGGACCGGCGCGACCGCGGCGAGTTCGAGCGGGCCGTCCGCAGCCTCGGGCTGCGGCCCGACGGCGTGCGATCGACGCGGGGCTTGCCCGCCGACGCGAAGGGGGGGCAGGCCGAGGGGCGTCGCAGCCGCCCGCCGGCGGCGTACCGCGAGCAGGTCGAGGCCTACCTCCGCGGCACGGGGGGCGGATGAGCGACGCCTTCGAGGGGCCCCGCTACCTGGTCTCGTTCGGGCCGAAGCGGGTGCCGCACTGCTTCACAGACGTGCTCATCCTGGGCGGCGGCCTGGCGGGCCTGCGGGCGGCGCTCGCGATCGACCCGTCGCTGTCCGTCACGGTCGTGACGAAGGACGACCTCCGCGGCTCGTCGAGCCAGTGGGCACAGGGGGGCATCGCCGGCGTCGTCGATCCGGAGGACCGCTTCGACAACCACGTGGCCGACACGCTCGCCGCCGGCGGCGGCCTGTGCCACGAGGACGTCGTGGACGCCGTCATCCGCGAGGCGCCGGCCCGGATCGCGGAGCTCATCGCCTGGGGGACCCGGTTCGACGCGGCCAACGGCACGCTGGCCCTCGGCCGCGAGGGGGGGCACAGCCACCACCGCATCGTGCACGCCCTCGGCGACGCCACCGGCCGCGAGGTGATGCGGGCGGTGATCGAGCGGACGCGGCAGCTGGAAAACCTCTCCGTCTGGCCCGACACGTTCACGATCGACCTCGTCACCGACGGCTCGGGCTGCCGCGGCGCGATCGTGTGGAATCCCGCCCACGGCAAGACGATCGTCTGGGCGCGGCGCACGATCCTCGCCACCGGCGGCGCTGGGCAGCTCTACCGCGAGACGACGAACCCGCCCGGCGCCAGCGGCGACGGGATGGCGCTGGCCTGGAGGGCCGGCGCGGAACTCCGCGACATGGAGTTCATGCAGTTCCACCCCACGGTGCTCTACATCGCCGGCGGCGCCCGGAGCCTGATCACCGAGGCCGTCCGGGGCGCGGGGGCGTGGCTCGTGGACCGTGATGGCCGGCGGTTCATGCCGGAGTTCGACCCGCGGGCCGAGCTCGCGCCGCGCGACGTCGTCTCCCGGGCGATCACGGTCGTCATGCACCGCACGCACCACGCCAACGTCTA
>JBJTPA010000196.1:0-20641 GCA_046074885.1 Planctomycetaceae bacterium | reverse complement strand
CGCTGGCCTTCGTGACGAGCGCCTTCTCCTGCTACTCGGGCTGCCGGCAGTACCGCGAGAACATCCTCGCGGCCCGCGACGCGGTGGGCCCGCGGGCCCCCGAGGTGGGCAAGATCCGCGTGTTCTTCAACCACCCGGGCTTCGTGGAGCCGATGGCGGCCAACGTCCGGGCCGCGCTCGAGCGATTCCCCGCCGACGTGCGGGCGACGGTGCCGGTCCTGTTCACGGCCCACAGCATCCCGATGTCGATGGCCGACACGAGCAAGTACGTCCCGCAGCTCGAGGAGTCGTGCCGGCTCGTGGCCGAGCGGGCCGGGGTGACGAACCGGCGGCTCGTCTGGCAGAGCCGCAGCGGCCCGCCCACGCAGCCCTGGCTCGAGCCCGACGTCTGCGACGTGATCCGACAGCAGCACGCAGCCGGCGTCCATCAGCTCGTGATCGCGCCCATCGGCTTCATCTCCGACCACATGGAGGTGCTCTACGACCTCGACACCGAGGCGGCGGACCTCTGCCGGGAGCTCGGCGTGGAGATGGCCCGCGCGGCCACGGTCGGCACCGCGCCCGCGTTCGTGGCGATGGTTCGCGACCTGATCGCGGAGCGGGCCTGGGGCCTGCCGGAGCGGGTCGCGATCGGCAATCTGCCGGCGAGCCACGACGTCTGCCCGCTCGACTGCTGTCCGGCGCCGCAGCGGCCCCAGATGCCGGCGGGCGGCCGGCCCTCGGGTCGCCCCGCATGAGCCCGTCTCCCGGCGTGGCCCTCGTCCACGGCTACCTGGCCAACCGCTCCATGATGGCGCCGCTCGGCGCGCGGCTGAAGCGACGCGGCTTCGCTCCGAACTCCTGGGGCTACTGGAACCCCGCCTGCTCGCTGCTGGTCCACGCCGACCGGTTCGCCCGGCGGCTGGAGCAGTTCGACGCCGATCCGGCGGTGGACGTGCTCCACCTCGTCACGCACAGCATGGGGGGCATCGTGGCCCGGGCGGCGCTCGACCGCTACCGCCCGCGGAAACTCGGCCGCGTGGTGATGCTCGCGCCCCCGAATCGCGGCTCGTTCGTCGCCACGCGGGCGGCCGGCATCTTCGGTCGGTTCCTGAAACCGGTCATCGAACTCTCGACGGCCGACGACAGCCTCGTGAACCGTCTGCCGATGCCGCCGGATCTCGACCTTGGCGTGATCGCCGCGGAGCACGACGCGCTCGTGGCGGAAGCGAGCACCCGTCCCGACGCGCCGCACGCCTTCGTCGCGCTCCCCACCTGGCACACCGGCCTGTTGTTCAGCCGGGAGACCGCCGACCTCGTGGCCGGCTTCCTCGCCACCGGCGCGTTCCCGGAACCCGCGATCCCGCGCCGCCCCCATTCCCTTGCTCCCTCTCCCTCTGGGAGAGGGCCGGGGTGAGGGTGCAGGGAACCCTTCGCCTCGGTTTTCGACAACGCACGGCCCACATGAACACCGCTCTTCGCCCAGTTGGCCCGTCGCCCGTCGCCGTCGGGCCCCTGGGCCTCGGCTGCTGGCCGCTCGCGGGCATGACCCGCGCGGGCGTGAGCCGCGAGGCGGCGGTCGAGACCGTGCGGGCCGCGATCGACGCCGGGATCACGCACCTCGACACCGCCTACTGCTACGGCGAGCGCGGCGAGGCGGACGTGGCGATCGGGAAGGCGCTGGGCTGGACCGGCGGAGCACCGGTGGGATGCGTGCCACGCGACGCGGTCGTGGTCGCGGGCAAGTGCGGGATCCACTGGACGCCGGACGCGACGAAGGATCCGCCGCGGCGGCAGGTGGTGGACGGCCGGCCGGAGCGGCTGCGGGCGGAGGTGGAGGAAAGCCTCGCGCGGCTGGGCACCGACCGGTTCGACCTGCTCTACCTCCACGCACCCGACCCGGCGGTGCCGATCGAGGAATCGGCCGGCGAGTTGAAACGTCTCGTGGACGCAGGAAAAACCAGGGCGGTCGGGCTGTCGAACGCGGGCGTGGACCTCCTGGCGCGGTTCGCGGCGGAGTGCCCGCTCGCCGCCTGCCAGCTCCACTTCAACATGCTGCAGCGGGAGATCGAGGAGTCGGCCCTGCCGTGGTGCCGCGAGCGGGGGATCGCGATGGTCGTCTACTGGCCGCTCATGAAGGGCCTGCTCGCGGGGCGCATGCAACGCGGCCGGGTGTTCCCGACGAGCGACAGCCGCCACAAGTATCCGCTCTTCAGCGGCCCGGAGTTCGAGCGGAACCTCGACTTCGTGGACGCCCTGCGGCCGGTAGCCGCGCGGCTGGGCGTGACGCTCGCCGACCTCGTGCTGGCGTGGACGGCCGAGCAGCCCGGGATCACGAGCGTGCTCTTCGGCGCCACGAGCCCGGAGCAGGTGCGGGAGAACGCCCGCGCCTTGGCCTGCGACCTCGACGACGCGGCCCGCGATTCGATCCGGCTCGCCGTCGCCGCCCGCGGCCCCGTCCCGCGCACCCGCGCGGTGTGAATGTCCTCTCACCCTCTCCCCTCGGGAGAGGGCCGGGGTGAGGGTGCCCTCGATCGCAAGCCTTCACCGTTTCAGGCAACGCCGACCGGCCGCGGCTGCAGGGCGGCCACGGCCACATAGCCCTGCCGGGCCTCGAGGCAGGTGCGGCGGAACGACTCGGGGCGGCTCACACCCGGCAGGCGGAGCGTCTCGACCTGGCCGCGACGAAACACGAGATCGCCGGCCGCATACCATTCCTGGCCCGGCCGGACGATCACGTCGATCGCGTCGAAGCGGTCCAGGTCGGCGTACTGCTCGACCACCGGGTTCACGCCCCGCTCGATGATCACGCGCCGGTTCGTCAGCCGATACCGGCGGATCGCCCACGGCAGCCGCAGCGAGAAGTAGAGCGCGAGGCCGAGTGGCACCGTCGCGAGGAGGGCGAGCCTGCCCACGGACACCGGACCGACGCCCGCCCGGATGCGGTACAGCCGCCCCAACCAGCGGCCCATGCCCGTCGATGCCACCGACGGCCAGACGGTCATCACGGTCGCCTCGGCGACCGCGGGCGGAGTCACGCCGGAGATGGTTTGCATGGGGAGCGTGGTGCCGATGGGTGCTCGGGCCCTGCCGCCCTCGCGGCCGACCGGGCATTAGCCTGACGATTTGGCCCCGAAACGCAAGGCCGCCGGTCGGCGGCGGCGAATCCCGGCCGGACGGGGCCTCGGGAATCGTGCTTTTCGTCGTGAGCTGACCCCACCGATGGGACCAGTTTTATCACCAGGGTTGCCCTGCCAAGACATCCTCGCTGGTCAGCTTTTTCAAGACGTCGATCGCCAGGCATTCCCGCGTGTACTCGTCCACGATCGTCACCGGAACGACCGACCGTCGGCAGTCCGATCCATGACGAAGTGATGGCTCCAGACGTGGTTTCTGCGCGTCGGCCGTAGCCGGACACATGGGCCATCTCCAAGCCAGAGCCTTCGTATCTTCGGCTGTTTCGCAGTGACTTTGAGGCCCTCCTGCTGGCCATCCAGACGATCCGGTTCACGAACTGCGGCTCATCGTCGGCAACGCACGCCTTTCGCCGCTGCGTGTTCCTGGCCTGCCCCAGCTCTCAGAGGCGACGTTTACGGGGGGACAGGTCATCTCCGTAGAGGGTAGAGTCCGTCGCCACGTACCAGGACCGCTCCGGCGGGAACCGCTCCCAGCAGTTGGGGCAGACCACCTCGCGGACCAGTCCTTGCCTCGCTTCGCCGGTGCTCATGAAGGGTGCCGTGGGGGGGCGTCCACAGAGGGCGGCCCATCCCCGGAAGTCCCTCACAAGCATGGGATTCTCCGGCGGGCCGCACCCCCTCGACAGCCGCCGGCGGCCCCCGTGCATCCCGCAGCAGGGAGGCACGGCCCGCAAAATCGCCCGTGTTTGACGGCCCGCGGACCGCGACGTAGGGTCATTTCGTGGCTGAGAGGCGGGCCGGTCGGCCGGCCCCGGGCGCCACGAACCCGAGGATCTCCCATGCGTCACGACCGCCCCGGCTCGATCCCGTCCCGCTGGATCCTCTGCTGCTGCTGCGCGCTGGCCTGCCTGTCGGTCGCCGCGGCCCAGCCCCGCGGCGAGGCGCTGAAGCCCTCGGCCGCGCGACGCGTGGAGGAGAACGCCGCCGCCGTCACCGCGGAACTGCGCGACATCATCGCCTCGACATCGACCGCCCAGGGCGAGCAGCTGCAGGGCCTCGTGGCGGACGACCCGGCTGCCTGGGGCATCCGCTACCGCGACGGGCATCTCCTGTTCTCGATTCCCGTGCGCAAGAACCTCTCGCTCCGCGAAAAGTCCGACGGCGAGGCCGAGGCCGCCCAGTTGGCGATCGTCACCCTCGGCCAGAAGTTCGACCGGCTCCTCGAACTCGACGACGCCTCGCTCGGGCTCGACCGGGACGCGGTCCGCGTGATCCTCATCGAGCCGGATGCCCGACGGGCGTACGGACGCATGACCGGCATCGGCGGCTACGGTGGCTCCGGCGGCTACGGTGCCCACGTCGGCGTCGGCGTCGGCGTCCAGGCCGGAGTGGTCGGCGCCTGCCCCTGCCAGCCGGTCCCGCTCCCCTGCGGCTGCCAGTGAGCCGCGGTCAGGGCACGACCTGCCAGGAGTCGCACCACACCGGCGGCGGGAGGCCCGCACGCGGCGCCGCATTCCTGCTCACCCCGCCGAGGCGCTCCGCGTGCTCCGAGAGGAGCGCGACGGCCCGCGTCGTCGCCTTGCTCGGCTTCATCGGGCCGCGGTGGTAGAGGACCGCGTTGCGGACCCGGAGGCCCATCACGTCGCGGAGGAACGCACCGAGCGTGCGATCGTCCGAAGGCATCTTCTCCCAGGCGGACACCAGCACGCCCTCGACCTGGGAGTGGCCAGAGTTCCTGGCCAGCGCACCGGCCAGCAGCCTCACCGTGGCGTCGCCATCCACCTTGCCGCCCTTCTTGACCTGCGCGATCACGTTCAGGACGGCGGCCTTCACTGCCTCCGCCTCGGGCTTCGACAGGAACACCAGTTCCCGGAGCTGCGGCTTGGCCTCCGCCTGCCGGGCGCTGTGGAGCCACCCGTAGGCGGGCATGAAGTACTGCAGGTTCTGGTCGTCGAACTGCCGCAGCGTCAGGCCGTCGTCCTCGATGCGCCGCTGCATGGCCGGGCCGGGCTGCGCGTAGCAGTTCCGCATCTCGAGCCGAGCGATGTCGCGGAGCACCTGCTGCCGCTTGGCCTCCATCCGGGCCTGGATGTCGGCGATCCGGATCTTCAGCGACTGGTTCCCCTTGTTGTCGTTGACGCCCTCGATCAGCACGGCGTCCTGCTTCTCCGGCGGCAGCTTGTCCCGCAGCGCCTTCGCCTGGCTGACGAACCCGGGGTCGGCACTCTTCGGGTCGCCGACCTGGATGAAGGCGACCTGGAGATCGAGGTCGAGGATGAGTTGCCTGACTCGGTCCATGACGGTGTCGAGCTCACCCGTCGGCAAGCGGTCGGCGGCGTCGCCGATCACGAACACCATCTTGCTCGCGCCGCGGTCGCCCTCGTTGCGGGCGAAGCCGGCCGCCTTGATCGCGGCCTCCAGCCCCAGGAACACGAGCTCCCGGGGAGTCGCGTCGCCGTCGACGATCCGCTCGGGGTGCGACCGGACCTTCTCGACGATGCCCTCTTTGTCCACGATGCCGTCCTTGACCTTCTTCACGTCCTCCTCTTTCGCCGCGGCACCGACCAGTTCCCGCAGTTCGCCCGGATCGTAGGGCAGCTTCTTGTCGGTGTCGTCGCTGTACCACGACACCGCGATCTTCACGTTGGTCGAGGTGCCGTCGATCGCGAGGTTCTCGGAGATGAAGTCGGCGACGGGCCCGAACCAGGTCTTCATGCTCCGCGTCTCGTCGATCACGAAAACGATCTCGATGCCGGCCCGGTCCCCCGCCTGCTTCTCCAGAGCCGCGAGTTTCTTGCGATCGACGATACCGCCACCCACGGCACCAAGGCACACAAGGCGGTTCTCGGCCGGCAACGGAAAGGTGAGCGTGGTGTCGGGCGCGGCCGCGCCGTCCGCCACGTCGCGCAGCTCGACGAACGGCGGCACCGCGCCGGACGCGAGCGGATCCCAGGCCTTCTCCTCGAGCCGCTCGGCCACGAGCACGTCGGCGGCCGGGCCGTCGCCGGGCGGCGTGCGCTGCTCCGCCTCGAGCGCCGCGTAGGCGGCCGCCTTCGACTCATAGAGCCGGACGCCGGGCTTCACCCGCTGAGGATTGTTGAAGTGGTAGGCGTAGCGGCAGTCCAGCAGGTGGAGCCGCCGGCCATCGACCCAGCCCAGGGGCCCCGGCCCCTTCGCCGCCCCCTCGGCCGGCGACGCGTAGGCGTCGCCGAGTCGATACCACGTGGTGCCCACGCCGGGGCGCTCCTCGTAGACGTAGAGCGGCACGTACAGCGGCCGGATCGCGGCCGGATCGTCGCCCTCGGCGGGCGACGTGGTCGCCCACAGCCGCAACTCCCCCTCCGCACGTTCCTCCGGGGAGTCACCCGGACGGCAGACGCCCATCGCCAGCTTCGGGATCGCCGTGCCCTCCATGAACAGGCACTCCCGCTCCGCGCTGGCACCCCGGACCGACTGGACGGGGGCCTGCCCGAGAGCGACCGACGCTGCGCCGAGGACCGCCGCGACGATCACCGCGACCGCGGCGGACGACGTTCGGGGCGTGCGGGCGATGATCATCCCGTCGACTGCCTCAGGGCCGCCTCGATGTCCCCTGCGGGCGAGTCCTCGCTCCCGCCGGCCTTGGGCGCGTTTGGCTGTTTCTCCCGCGATTCACGCATCACGTTGATGAGGTGCTGGGTGAGCTCGCCCTCCTTCGGCGACCTGATCGTCACGACTCCGGGCTTGGCCTTCGGCGGCACGAGGGGCCGCATGTTGCGGGCGTAGGACGGGTCGGCCCCGGGAAACAGGAACGACACCGGCTGCTGCTCCGGTCCGGCCACCGGCTTGAGACCGCCACCAGACGCGAGGTCGCGCTCCGGCCACACAACCACCGCCCGCAAGTCGGGCCGCTCGGCGGCCTCCCGCTTGCGGGCGATCACCTCCTCGACCCGCTTTTGCTGAGCGGCAACGTCCTCCTCCTCGCGCTCGAAGGGCTGGAACATCTTGTCCTGCTTCGGGCCGCCGCCCTCGGCCGTCATCGAGTCCTCGTCCTTGGGGTTCACGATGATGGCCGCATTGCCGTAGGGCTGCGCGGCCTTGTCCTTCAGCGCCTCCCGCACCCGATCGACGATCCCGTCGCCCCGCTCGTGCAGCCGCTCGTTGTTGACGACGATGAGCATGTAGTCGCCCGGAACCGTGGGGCCGCAGAGAGCCTTGCCCGCACCGCACTTCCCCTCCCCGCACTGGCCCTCGGGACAGCCACCGCCGGCGCAGGACTCGCAACCATTTTTCTGGCAGCGTCCCTGCCCGGCCGGCCGGTCGCAGTGCGCCACGTCGTAGGAAATGCTACGACCCTTGCACTTGGTGAACATGTCGTCGGGGAGCGGCACCCTGCTCCCGGTCCGGTGGGTGCCGAGGTCGATGCTCTCGCCGTCCGGCGTGGTGCCCGTCAGCCGCCACCAGCGGTCCTCGGCCTCGGGCCAATCCGGCCCGTTGTCCACCAGATCGATCGCCCGGCCTTCGTCCCTGGAGACGGTCCGCACCTGGAGGTCGCCGTCGTCGTTGAGCGCGGTGAGCGACAGCGGCGGCGGGGTCAACAGGTCCGACGACCTGAGCCTCAGTTCGTAGTGCTCGTCGGCCTCCGGGTTCAGGTCATCAACCACGCGATGCTTTTCGAGCGCCTGGCCCGAGAACAACGATCCGATCTGCAGTACGTCCATGCCCTGCTCACCCGGCCCGACTGTCCGTTCTGCGGTGTCCACCTTCTCCTCGAGGGTGTCGCCGTCGATGCCGGAGACGCGAAACAGGTCGACGTACACCGTCGACTTTTCGGGCAGGGGCTTGTCGAATCGCACGCCGATCGGGGCACCAGGGAGCGCCTTCTCCTCGACCTTGACCATGGGCTCCACGAACGTCGCCCGCGGCTGGCCGGAAGGCTCCAACCACTCCCTGCGCAGGATCGTGACAGGAAGCTCCCCCTTCAGGCCGACGGGCTCCAAGGCCTGGTTGTCGACGATGCAGGCCTTGAACGACAGGCTCTCCACGTTGTCGCCGAGCACGCCCCTCGCGGGACGCTCCGCCGGCTCCACGATCTCGACGTTGCGGCCCGTGTGCCCGAACGAGATCGTCTTGTGGTCTTCGCCGCGTTCGAAGCGCACGGTCCGCGCCTCCGGACGAACCTCGTAGTGCTTGTGCAGCTTCGCTGTCAGGTCCTTGAATTCGATCGTCACGTTGATCGGTGATTCGGCCTTCTTCGACAGCTTGACGGTCGCCGTCACCTCCTCGCGGACGACGCCGTCCTCATCGGTGACCGTGATGCCGTCCTCGACGAATTCGATGAACGGCAAGTCGGGAGGGACGGGTAGGGGAGCCAGCATGAACGAGCCGGCGATGCTCAACAGGTAGATCCACGCCACCCACCATCCGAACGTCGTGAACTTCGATTGTGTACTGATCATGGCAGTCCTCCTGGAGTCGTGCGAGGGTCTGGTGTCAGCCGTTCTTGAAGATGCTGCCGAGCCCCTCGAGCGCGTCGGAGGAGATCGGCGGTGCCGTTGGTGCGGGGGGCGGGGGGCGGCGTTCCGGAGGCATGGTGACGTCGCCGGGGCCGCCGGGCAAGACCGGGATCGACGGGCTGCTGGCCGGCATCAGCAAGCCGTCGCCCAGTCGGGCCGCCACGAAGCCCGTGGCGGCATCGGTGTCGCGCACGGTCGTCGCCCAACGCTGGAGAAGCCGGCGGATCCACTGGTCCACGCCGATGACCGCCAGCATCAGCACCAAGGCCGCGAAGATCGACAGGATCATCGGCTGCCACGCCTTTTCGCCCACGGACGGCACGCGGCCCGGCTGCAGCGGTCCGGCGCACACGAAGGCGCCCCATGCCTGCCAGGCTCCCACGAGGCCGAGCTCCGGCGCCGCGAAGGCGGCCGCGCAGGCCGGCCAAAGACGGCGACCCACGAGGCCGCGCACGTGGGGGATGACGGCCGCGACGGCCTCGGTGAAATCCTGCGCCGTGCGCCGCAGCGGAGGTGTGTTGGCGAGCGCGGCCGCCACGATCCGCAGCGGCCACCACGGCCGATCGACGTCGCCCGCGTCGGCAGGCCGCGTGCGGATCGCGGCGCTGAGCGTGACGAGCCCGATCAGCCGCGGGACGAGCGTGATCAGTCCTCCTGCGACCACGCCGACGGCGGCGCAGGTGAACGGCCCCGCCCATCGCCGGGGCGCGTCCGGCGCGCCGTCGAAGAACCCGGCGCACGCGGCCCCGAGCAGTCCGCAGCCGGCCACCACTGCCCACGATACCCAGGCCAGGTCCGGCCCGAACACCTCGCGCACGGCGTGTGCGAGCGTGTAGCCGTCCCGGGAGGTCGAGCGATGATCCATAGGGTTCACTCCGTGATGACGAGCGCCGGACGAACCAGCGAATTGTCCAGCGTCCTCAACCCGGGCCGGACGGTCTGGCGGATGCGGCGGCCGCGCAACTGTTTCCCGTCCGACTCCCGAATCCATCCGGTAGGATAGTCACCCAAACCGGATGGTTCAAACGGCACCAGGTCCGCCGACGCCTTGACGAAGCCGAGCAGGGCGGATTTTCCCGACTCGATCCGGCCGAGGACGTCGGCCGTCGCGTCGCCGGCTGCGGCCTCCCAGAACGCGTCGTAGAGATTCGACGCGGCCAGGCGGAGGGTGCCCGCCAGCGCGTGCTTCGCGAGGTCGTCCATGCGCTGGGCGACGACCGCCCAGCCCGGCCCGGCGTCGGCGAGGCCCTTCACCACGTCCACGAGACCGCCGAAGCCCGCCGGCGCCGGGCCGGCCGAGACCGCGCCGGAGAAAGGGGCGCCCGACGCGCCCGTGAGACCGAACCCCCGCACGATGACCGATCCCGGCGACGCGTCCGGATGAAATTCCCGCGGCAGCTCCTGGGCACCGACGTCCTCCGGCGTCACCGGCCGGTCCGGGCTCCACGTCGCAGGCACCACCTCGTGGCCGAGGGCGCCGCACCAGCGTCGTGCCGCGGCGAAGATACCCGCCCGGACGTCGGCGGCCGCCGCCCGGTCCTCAAGCAGGGCGTCGAGCAGCCGCTTCGCCGCCGACGCCGGGTGCGGGGCGACACCTGGAAACTGCACCCACCGATCCCCGGCGCCGCGGGCCGCGGCGGCGAGTTCGGCCAGTTGCACGGCCGTGCCGGCGGCCTCGAGCACGGCATCCGCGAGGTCGGCGGCCGACCCCGCGGCCCGCGGCCCCCTGCTGATGACCCGTCGCGCGCGGACCGGCTCGAGAGCGAACGTGACCGCGACGTCTTCCCCGACCGGAACGCGGTCGTCGAACGCCCACTCGAGGTACGGGTCGGTGGCGGCGGCAGGTGCCACGGCCTTCGATCCGAGATCGATCCGCGGATGGCAGGCAAACCGGAACCGCGCATCCGCGGCGAGCGTCCGCAGCCACGCACCGACCGACTCGTCGCCGCTCTTCCAGCGTTCCACGAGATCGTGAAACGCCGCCGCCCGCTCGCCGGCGAGGACGCCCCGAAGCGCGTCGATCGCGGGCTTCACATCGACGGCCTGTGCTCGCTTCGCGAATTCCGCCGCTATCGCGGCTTGAAATCTGGACAGCGTCGCCGCGAGGCCGTCGATCGCCTCGCGCTCGTGGGCTCCCTGCGCGACGGGCTCGAGGCCGAGAATCGCGAGATCCGCAGCCGTGATCGAGCCGGCGGACACGCGAACGACGTATCCCATCTCGGCCCGCGACTCGTCGATGACTTCCCCCACAGGCCGCGCGTCAGGCACCCATTCGACGCGCCACTCTGGCGACACATGATCGCCCCGTTGCTTGCGCGTGAACCACTGCACGACGTCGATCACGCCGGTTGTCGCGAACCGAGGCACGTCGAGTCGGCCCGGCCCGCCGGCGTCCTTCGCGACCAGCCTCGCGAAGCACAGTTGCTCCACATCGCGACATGCGGTGATGAAGGTATCGAGCTTCAATGCCTCCGCGACCGCGGCGCCCGCGCTTCTGCGGGCATATTCGAGATCCAGTCGGCGGCAATGCGTGAACGCAAACACGGCGCCGAGCGTTCCGGAATCATCGGCTGCGCGCAGCGCCTGCCTCTTGATGGACTCCCAGCCAGCCCGACTGAAACTTTCGACGAGAGATGCAGCGGCCTTCTTTTCCAAAACATTCCAGGGCGCCGTTTTCAAAGCCCACAGCCGCCAGTCGACCGTTTCAACAGCGGCCAGCAGCGATTCATCGCATGACGCCGGCTCACCAAAAACGCCGACCGGAACATCGACCCCTGCCGCCTTCCACGCGAACGCGACCGGCAACGCAGTCTGGGCCGCGCGCCCTCGAAAGGGGATCACGCGGTCTCCACCGGGCGATGGCGTTTTGACGGGCCGCAATTCGAATCCATCGAGTGCCAACGCTAAGCGCAGGTCGTGAAACATGGCCCGTAGCCCCGCGGCCTCGGCCGCTCCGCCGTCGTCGCCGTTCGTCGCGGCCGAGGCCGAGACGAGAAGGCGCAGGAGCGGCATCAGGGCCTCGAAAACCCTCATTTGCACGCTCCCATCGGAGCCGCGCTGCAGTGTTTGGAGCAGCGGCACCGACGGTCGGCCGACGTCCTTGAACTGTTCGGCTACGGTACGCAACGCCTTCGACACGCTCGCGAACGGCGGAAAGGCGGCATGAGCTTCAGCTTCCACCTTCGTCGCCGCCTGCGCGACCCGCCGCATCAGGAAGCCCGGCTCCGGGAGAACAGCGACCCCGCGCAATTTCACGCGAACATCACCGACAGCCTCCACGATCGGAGGGCGAACGCAGCGAATGCGGTCAATCGTGTACTTTGAATCCAGCCAGAAAGGCAACCATTCGGCCACAGTCTCGCTCGACAGCGGGGCACCGGCTTCGAGGACGATGCTGGGACCGAAGAGCCGGGACGCGTGGTTGGGGAGATCGAGGAACTCCTGCTCGAGCACATCGATCCAGACGAGTGGATCGGCATCGCGGTCCACCTCGGTGAGCCGCTCCTCAACGCTGTCCGCGGCCGCCTTCTTCCATCCCCAGGAAATCCAGCCCCGCCTGCCGTCGCGACCGGCGGAATCGCCCTGCACGAACCGCGGCCGGTTCAGATCCGACACTCGGGACAGGAGCCTCCACAGGTAGTCGTCGATTGCATCGGAGCCACCCTTCCAAAGGTCGAGGCCGGCCAGCGCGGCGGGCAACTCGGGCGGAGGAAAGTGAAGTGCCTGGCGATGGGCGGCCAGCCACAGCGGCGGATATTGTCCCCGGGAGGGAACGGCACCGACGCGAGACTCCAGATTGTCCCGGCCTTCCTTTGAAACTCCACCGAGCATATGCCCGGCCTTCAACCACCAGCCCACGACAGACACAAAACCGGACTGGTCTTCGCGAAGGGGTGGCGGAAACTCTCCGACCTTGCTTCGGTCATCCGGAGAAAGATCCGCGACAGCCTTCACCAACGTTGCCTGACGGCGTCGTTCGTCCGCGACCCAGGGCAGCGACATCGGATCATCCGTGAGTACGTTCGGGCGTGCTGGACGTGCGGCGTCAGATCTTTCCGCTCTGGGGCGGAGCCACGTATGGAGGCGCGTCGAACGGCTCTCCGACCACCTTGTCCTCCTTGCCACCCTCGCGCTTCGGGTAGCAGATGAAGCGATGCGCCGTGTCGCTCTCGGGATCGGCGTCATAGGCGACCAGGTACGGACCCTCGATGGGCTCGGAGAACCGGAAGATGATCGACGGTTCGGCCTCCGCCTCGCCCGGCCAGCGACGGCTGAGCACGACCTCCCGCACGATGGGGCGGCCGGTGACGGGGTCGGGCTTGATGTCGATCGTCCGTGGGAGGAGGTCGGCATAGAGTTCGCCCGCGTGGTACAGCACGCGGTCGCCCGCCTTCCCGAACGTGACGTGCACGATGTCATAGGCAAGACGGTGCATCAACTGCTGGTCCCACGACACGGTCATGCCCATCGCCATGTTCCGCAACTTCATCGCCACGATCGCGCCCTTGGCGACCGAGTTCTTGAAGTCCTCGGAGCTGATGCGGGCCAGGCGGTCCTTGAGGTAGCGCACCCGCAGGCCCCGTTGCGGATCGAGAAGCATCTCCTTGATCCGCGGGTAGCGGGAGGCGTTGCCGACCACGTAGACCCAGTGCACCTCGGGAACCTCGGGGCCGGTCGCGGCCCCGGATTCCCCGTTCCTCTCGGTCAACGCCCCCCTCCCCAGGCAGGTCTCGACCAGGTCGTTCGCGTACTCGATCGTCCGCACGATCTCCGGATCGACCAGGGCGTCGAGTTCCCGCCGCTGGATCTTGATCTCGGCCATCGCCTCCTCGGGAAACTGGGCGTCCTTGGGGCTCACCGCCCGCCAGGCGTGGTTGAGCAGATCCTGCTCGGTGTGCTCGGGCGAGGCGGCCTGGGCGTTCGGCGCGCTCAGCCGCACCTTGAGCCGCTCGGCCACCTGCCACAGCGCCAGCGTGGTGTTCCGGCGGGTGATCGCGGCCTGGTTCTGCACCTGCTTGATGTCGTAGGTGGTGGGGATCGCGCGGTCGATGGCTGCCTTGTTGGTCTCGAGGAATTCGGCCAACTTGGCGGGTGCCGGCGCCGGCGGAACCTCCCCTTTGAGGGCCGCGAGTTTCATCTTCAGGATGCGGAACACCTGCTCGGTGATGAAATCGCCGCCGAACGTCCGGTGGCCCGCGCGGCCCAGGACGCTGATCTTGAGGTGGTCGGCGTCGGCGGCCTCGAGCCGGACCAGCGCGAGGTCGGTCGTTCCGCCGCCGCAGTCGTAGAGCAGCATGTGCATGCCCTGCGGGTAGAGGTAGCGGAACGCCGGCATGCGGCCCGGGCCGGAAATGAAATCGCGGTAGACGAAGTAGAACGCCGCCGCCGAGGCCTCGTCGATCACCACCGGAACGCGGGCCTCGATGAGCTCGGTGCGAAACGACGACGCCGTCTTGCCGGAGACGCGGTGAAACGCCCGGGCTACGGTGGCCCGCAGCCGGTTGACCTCCGCATCGGAGAAGGTGGTCGGGCAGGTGACCACGATCGGCTCGGGCACCGATTGGCGGTGATAGAAGAAGCCACGCAGCATGTGGCTGATGAAGACCTCGGCCGGATCCTGGTAGGGGACGAGATGCGTGGCGTTGTTGAGAACGACGACGTCGGCTCCCGCGACGGCATCGGCCTCCCGACGGTCCGACAGCAGCCGCTTGGCGCCGAGCACCAGCCACTCGTCCTCACGACCCTCGAGGGCCCGGTGGCCGATGCGGGATTCGTACTGGGTGAACTCCTGGGCCGTGGCCGCCGGCTTGATGCCGGAGATCCGCAGGGCGGTGAGCACGGGAGTCGGCTTGTCGATCAGCGTGTCGAGCACGTCGGCTTGGACGACCTCGAAGTCGGACTTGTTCGTCTCGCTGCAGACGAGCGTGGTGCTCGTGTTGCCGAAGTCGAGGGCCGCATAGCCCGGAAACGTCGTCATCTCCCGCATCGGGTTGAGCACGAGCCGGGCGTCCACCCGGGAACTGAGCACGCCCTTGGTCTCGGGATCGACCATGAAGGCATCGACGTGGAACGTCACGGCGACACCGAGGGCGACGGCCCGCGGCCCGGCGGCCTTCATCTGCTGGGCCTTCAACAGGAGTTCCGGATCGTCGGTGTCGATCTCGACCTCCATGTCGAGCGGTGCATCGCCCTCCATCGCCACGACGACGAACTCGTTGTCCTTGAGGACGGCCGGCGGCACGCGCAGGTACTGCCCCACGTACTTGCGGGCATCGGGGCCGCTCTTGTGGGCCGACGTGGGCCGCATGCGGATGAACCTGCCGAGCTTTCGCGGCAGCGACGCCACGAGATACCAGGAGCCCGCCGTGCGCAGGACCTCCGGCGTGATCTGCACGTTGTCAAGCAGGTCGGTGTTGGCGATCGTGAACAGGTAGCGTCGCAAGCCCGTGCGGGGCACGACGCCGTGGGCGTGGATCGAAGCGGTCATGGTCGTCCTACCGCAGGGCGGTGAGTCGTGAACGGAACTCTGCGTACAAAGCCTTGGCGCCGGGATCGATGCGGTCGCCCTCGTTGCCCACCTCCCGGTACCGGTGAGCCAGGCTTTCGATGTGGCCGCGAACCTCGTGGATGAGCCGTGACCCGTAGACCTGCGACACCCGGCGGATCTTCCTCCGCATGATGTCGAGGTAGTCGTCGGCCGACAGGGCCTGCTGCCCGGTGCCCTCGAACGGGCTTGGATCCGACTCGAGGCCGGCGAACGCGGCCTGCCGAAACTCCTGTCGCCCGTTCGCGCGGCCGGGCTCGATGTAGTCCTCGCTGACGCGGGCCCAGTGCTGCAGGGGCGTGTCGAGACCGGGAGCGTCGGGGGGCGGCTGCCTGCCGTTCTCCTCCTCGATGGCCTTCTTGATTTCCGCCACGACCGACTTCGTCTGCGTGCCCGCCTCGTCGTTGCCGGCGCGGGCCAGCACGCGGGCAAGGTTGGCGTGATTGGCCACGAGGTTGCGGTCGGCGGGCATGCCCCAGCCCTCGAGCAGGGAATCCATGTTCTTCTCGACGACGTCCACGAGGGGCTGGACGAATCGACCGTCGTTCGCGACCGCCTCGGCGATGCCCGAGAGCTTGCCGCTCCACATGGCCGCGGCCCGCATCTGCTCCACCGACATCCCCGACTGCTGTTCGGCGATCTCCAGGGCGGCGATCAGGTTCTCCACCACCTTGGTGAGCTTGTCGCCCACCGCCCGCCGGGTCTGCGACCGCACCGACTCGGCGACCTTCGACTGCATCGTTTCGCGGAGGTTCGAGAGCCCGCCATCGAGCACGAACCGCCGCCACGGCTCCACCTGGCCGGGATACTTGCGGCAGCGCTCCGGCACGAGCGGCTCGTCCTGCTCGTCGAACTTGAGCACCGTGTCGAACTGGGTCCGGATCTCGGGCGTGGGCCGGGCCAGGGAGCCGTCTGGCTGCCGCGGCAGTGCGAGCAGCTTCACGTAGTAGGCGTTGCCGACGAAGATCACGGCATCTCCGCCGAGCCCCTGGTTCTTGAGCGTGTCGTTGAGGTGGCAGAAGGCGGATGGCTGCGACTGGTCCTCCGGCGGCCCGTTGAGCTGGAGTTCGTTGAGCGCATCGCACTTCGTCACCACCATCCAGACGCGCCCCCCCAGGGTGTTCTTGTGCTGGTCGCGCATCGGCTCGGCGAGCGTCGAGACGGTGGACGACTTCATCTGGTGCGATTCCTGAAACATGAACGCGCCGTCGAGCTGCGGCAGGAAGGCGAGCGTGAGGGCATCGTCGCTCTCCTTGTCCACGCCGAGCCCCGGCAGGTCGATCATGTCGATGTCGTGGCTCATCGCGTCGGTGACGAAGTGGATCCGCACCTCGCGGAGGAGCGTGTACTTGCTGGGCTTCTCCTGGTGGGTGGCGTAATCTCGCCGCTTCGCGAAGTCTCCCACCTCGACCTTCGGCGTCTCCTGGATGACGTCGGGGAATTCGATGGCCGCCTTGAGCAGGCCGATGAGCACGCCGTGGTCCGGCGCCTTGAAGTGGGGCTGCTCGGCCGTCTGTTTCTGGGCCGCCTCCAACAGGGCCCGCGGGCTGTCGTCGTAGGGCAACTTGCAGAGCCGGCAGATGTCCTTCACGCGGTCACGGAACTGCGCCTTGGTCATGTACTGCAGTTCGATGAGGTGCCGCTCGCCGGACTTGCACTGCGGATGCGGCTCCGCCACGGGCACCAGCCGCGTGGGCACGCTCGTCGTCGGGCCGCCGGAGCCCTGCGGGGCGGGGCACTCGTCCTTGGAGACCGAGAGCAGGTTGCCGACGGTGGTGGACTTGCCGGCCTGCGACGGCCCGATGAACCCGATGGAGAACCGCTTCCGGGTCATGGAATCGGCGAGATCGGCGAGTTCCTGCTTGACCCTCGCGATCACGTCCCTCTCGGCGAACCGCGGCAGTTTGGCCGCGGCCTCCTCCAGGATCTGGTCAACGTCGTTGAAGCGATCGACGAGGCGGTCGTCCTGCAGCAGACGGCAGGCTTCGTGGGTCAGCTTGGGCATGGGGTTCTCCGCGCGACGTTCATTTGGCCGCCCGGATGGCGGGCAGCCACTCGGGATAGGGCTTGATCACCACGTAGGAGCCGCCGACCTTGATGGGTCGCCGCTCCTGCTCGTCTCCATACTCCCCCTCGTAGACTAGCAGCAGTTTCTCGTTCACGTCCGCGCCGCCGGCCCTGAGGGCGGCCTGCCACGTGGGCACGTCAACCTGCACCTTCCCCTCGAAGGATTCATTGCGCGTCGCGGGCAGTTCCACCCAGCCCCCGTCGGCCCCGGGCAGGAACGTCTTGCTGGTCTTGGCCCGGATCCGCTCGGGGATCTTCTTGAAGTAGCCGTCGTCGGTGTCCTTGCCCGCCGTGAGCCTGCCCAACTCGGCGTCACGGGCCGCGTTGGTGGGGGCCAGGAACAGCCACAGCCGCTTCGGACTTTCGCCCTGCGGTACCGGGAATCGCAGGATGACCACGCCATCGACGATGACGTCCCCCTCGTTGGGCACGAAGTTGGCGACGATGAGAGGCACGTTCCCCATCTGCCGGATGGGATTGTTGACGATGGCCGGGTTCCTCAACGCCTTGAAGAGGAACTCGGGGTCGCCCCGCACGCCGTTGAGCGTGACGAGATAGGTGAGGCCCGAATCCACCGGCGGGAAATCGGCCGACACGTCCCGCTCCTTCGGCGAGCCCGAGCCGCCGAAATCGACCGCCTTGCAGCGGAAGTTGATCGGCCGCACGCCAGGCTGGCTGCGCACGACGTAACGGCCGGGGCTGTGGAACGAAAAGTCCAGCCCACGCTCGTGAGTCTTGCCCACCTGCACCTCGAGAGACTCCTCGGCGCCCCCCGCACCGACCACGCCGATCGTCGCCGTCTCGGCGAGGGCGGCCCCGCCGAGGTCCACGGTCCAGGCATCACGTTCGCCGGCGAGCCGTTCGATCACTCTCATCTCCTCCCCCGGTTTCGCCTGGCGGACGGCGTCGGCCCCGCGGGTGACGATGGCGTTGAGGAGGCCGAAGGTCTCGGCCTTGATGGGCTCGATGATGACGGCGTCGCAGTTGAAATTGCCCTGGGTGCTCTTCTTGGCGAGTTCGAACTTGTCCTTGATCTCCCCGATCGTCTCGGTCGCCGGCGCCTTGATCACCATGTAATTCACCGTGTTGCCCTGGGCCCGCGCCTGCGGACAGACACCGAGGACGGCGGCGAGAGCGAGGCCGGGCACGCCGACCCAGAATGGCCGACGCGGGCCGAAGGAAGCGGGCTTCATGGGGGAACTCCTCGAGGATGAACGGCACGCGAAAGTCGCGGTCATGGTCGGGTCGGCGCAGCGGCGCCTCCGGTGGGCGCTGCCCCGAAGCTCTGGCGGACGATCCTCAGGAACTTGACCGTGCCCGAGAGCCGGGATCCAGTCTCGCCGGTCCCGACCTCGCTGATCGCCTCCTGGACAATTTCGATCGCCGCATCGACCTTCTCCCGGGCCTTTGCCGGCGGCAGGGGGTTGTCCCTCAGGTTCTTGATCAGCGATCGGGCCGACTCGTCGATCTTCAAGGCACACTCGGAGATCAGGCCGGCCACGCAGTCGTTGCCGCCGGCGAGCCCCTTGCACGCCCGCAACTCGTCCCAGTAGGGCTCGATGTCGCCGCGTTGCCAGGCGGACGTCTGCAGATCGACGAGCTCGAAGAGCTTGTCGTAGAGGGGACTGCCCTTGGCGACGTTGGGGCAGAGCGGGGGGCGAGGCCGATCGTCCCGCATGAGCCACAAGGCCACGGCACCCATCGCCACCAGGACCACCACGCCCGCCACCGCGGGCGCGGCCTGCTTCGCCACCTTTTTCCACAGGGGCGGCGGCGCCGGGGGCTTGAACAGGAAATGCTCGCTCGGCTTGGAGAGCTCCAGCCGCCGCGCGAGCTCCTCGCACGTCTTGATGCCGCCCAGCAGGGCGGGGGCGATCACCTGGTCCCAGATCGGGGCCTGCGTGTCGGGGGCCACGTTGCGACCGGGCATCCTCAGGAACGACTGGCCCTCGCCGCACCACCTCCGCACCTCGTCGGGGCCGGCCAGCGCGACGGCGATCAGTCGGGCGAGCACCCGCACGTCGATGGCCTGGACGGCGGCGGTGGCGGCCGTCTGCTTCACGATGTCCTTGGCCGTCGTCGCGATGTCGCGGTTGAGCTGCAGGTAGGCGGCGTTGTGCTTCCTGGCACCCTCCTCGAAGAGTTGGCCCATCTGCGGCTCGGCGATCCACCGCGGCTCCATGATGCCCCGCTGGTCGTCCCACGCGAACCCGATATCGGGAAACACGGCCTGGATGCGACCATCACGAAGCGTACAGAAGACGACCGACCCGGGCTGCAGGAAGCCGAGCGTCCCGCCGGCGCGGTGAACCCGGTCGGCGAGCCGCACCATCTGCAGCACCGCCTCGTCGAACGCGTGAAGCGACGGATCGTCCTTGTCGAGCGTCGCCCTCCGGGGGGCGAGTTCGGCGTGGAAGTCGAGAAGCGTCCGCACCGTGGAGGGCTCGACGTCGTCGTGCCAGGCCATCGCGAAGCCGCGGCCCCGGCTGCGGGGCGTCTCCACCCACGTCGCCAGCCCCTCGACGACCTTCGGCTGGAAATAAACGACGCCTGGTTCCACCACCCGCACGAACCCATACCCACCGATCGTGTCGGCACCATCCTCGTCCTGGGCGTCGATCGTGGTCCACTCGGTGGAGTGGGCCGTGACTCCCCAACTGCATGCGTGGCGGTTCGACATGGGCCGGCGTGTAGAGAATTCCCGCGACGCTGCGCCGAAACGCATCCCGTGACGCAAGCGACAAACACGAGCATACAGCCCCCCCACCATCGAGCAACTCCGGGAAATGCCGCGGTGACGCGGACGCCATCGGACTGGCCTTGGCTTTTTGTCCACCACTCGCAAAACGCCCGGAGATCTCCGGGTGCATGAAAAAACCCGCCTGGGGCTCGGCCGAGCCCCAGGCGGGTCACATGATCCATGGATTTGGCAGTTCTTGCCGTCGGCTCCGTCGCGTTCACAACACGCGACGATGCGTCCGGCAGATCTCTTTTGGCAACACGCCCCGCTGCTTTTTGGCCCTTGCGAGCCTCGAGCGGCGGAGCCGCGATCGCCCTCCACATGCAGTACCGAAGATCGACGAGACGGCTTCTTGCGAAACCGTTCGCGATCATCTCACTGATGGCCTCGCCGGACTGGTGTACCAGAGCCGGTTCGGCGGTTTCCTTTAGAAAGGAGGTGATCCAGCCGCAGGTTCCCCTACGGCTACCTTGTTACGACTTAGTCCCAATCGCAGAGTTCATCTTAGGCGCCTGGGTCCTTGCGGTTCCCTCAGCGACTTCGGATGCCCCCCACTTTCGTGGCTTGACGGGCGGTGTGTACAAGGCTCAGGAACACATTCACCGCGGTATGCTGACCCGCGATTA
Source organism: Planctomycetaceae bacterium (assembly GCA_046074885.1). GTDB lineage: Bacteria > Planctomycetota > Planctomycetia > Pirellulales > UBA1268 > QWPN01. The sequence goes on along the minus strand of JBJTPA010000196.1, from coordinate 53 downwards.
CTAGCGATTCCAGCTTCATGCAGGCGAGTTGCAGCCTGCAATCCGAACTAGGG